>CAZAOG010000005.1:44143-59766 GCA_964486645.1 uncultured Ignavibacteriaceae bacterium
TTCGGGTTTTACATCGGAATTTATTTCGCCTAACTTAGCTTCAGCCGGTTTATCCATATCAATTTTTTTCCGGGTTTTCTCATTTGTATCAGGCAAAACGGTTTTTAAACTGTTTTTTTTCAATAGATTTTTTACTTCTTGACTGCTTATTTTATCTGAGCTGGGCAATACCTCCGTCTCAGGTAAAACATCAAGCGTCTGTATTTTTTTATTTGCATTTTTATCTGCCTCAACGGAGATCTCAACTTTTAATTTTTCGCCGCCCAAATTGATGTTCAACACCACAGGTTCGTTAGAGTTCAGTTGGCTGAAAATTGAATCTTTTAAATTCGCGTCCGGCGGAGAAATGTTTTGAATACCTATTGTTTTAACTGTTTCGGAGCTTAATGTTTTTTGCCCTGCAATATCTCCGCCGGGCGAATTATTCTGTTGTGTCAAAAGTCCGATTAATAGTGAGGCTATTTTTTCAATTTCTTTATTTAAGGATTTCTTATCCAATGTCAGCGGAGTTTGCGGTAGTTTCTCCTGCAAACTTTCGGAATTAAATACTTTTGTCAGTAATTGTCCCTTATCATTAAAATTAAGAGCAGCGCTGCTTAACAAGTTAAAATTCAACGCCAGTATTTCATTATTATTCAAAGGGTTTACGAGATTAACTTTTGCATTTATCCCATTATTTTCTTTTTCATTTTCAACAATGGGTATAGTGTTTGAATTATTTAACGGTTCTAAATTTTTAAGATCAATTTCGTTTTCCGTTACGCCTTTAAATATTTGTTTTAACGAAGCTGCCAAGTCTATCTTGGCCGGAATAAGATTTAGCGAATCGGATAGATTTACCTCTTCCGATTTTATTGTTTGTTCACTTTCAATAACCGGCTCATCAATTGGATTAATAGACTCCTGTTGATCTGCCGATTTAGTGCTGCCGTCTCCGGTCAGGCTGTTGTTTAATAAAGGAAATGACAGATCATTTTTCACCTGGCCGGGAGCTGCTTCATTAGAAGCAGTAACGTTTTGATCGGGTGAAGAATCTTTGAGCAGCCTTATAATATCTGAAAACAAATAAGAAGGACCGTTAGGTTTAGTTTGTTTTTGATTTTCGTTTACGTTGTTTATAGTATTTATTTGTAGAAAGAGCGGATTAAGTATCATGCTATTTTACTCTCATAATTCTGTTGGCAATTTTCGGATTAAATTCTGCTAAAACTTCTGCAGCTTTTTTCTTTTTCATAGTATAAATAATATCTCTTGCTATATTATCGGAATAACCCAGAATTATTTTAGCTGCTTTAGACGGATCCATCGTTTCGTAAAGTTTAGCCGTTCTTTTAGTCCATGATACATACACGCTGTCGGGTTGTGCCTTCAGAATTTTTTCCAGTTTTTTAGCTCTTTCGTTCTGTTTGGTTAACTCTGAATTCGTTTTATTTAATATATTTTTTAGGTTCTGCAGACTGTCAATCAATGACGAATCAGTGACCACATTATTAATGATAGTATCCGTTTTTGTTACGGTTGCGTATGTTTTTAGCGAGTCAAGCACAAATCTTTTTAATTGTTGTTGTAAAAATATTTTTAGCTCGCCCATTTGAACGCTTGTTGTATCAACTGCTGCTTCTTTATTTTCAATAGGTTTTATTTTTGTAAAGTCGAAATGGAAAATATCCCGGTACTGGGAATTGAGATAAATAATTCCCATTGTAACTAATACAAAGGTTATTAGGAACGAACTAATATAAATGATTTTCGCTTTCACTTATTTCGCCTTACAAATTTTTGAGTTGCCAATTCATCCGTTAAACCCATTTCCAGATTGTTCTGTACTTTCTGAAAATCTTCGTTATATTTTTCTTCAAGTTTGTCAAAGATTTTATGTTCTTTAGATTTTTGGACAAGTTCGGTCATTTTAATTGCGCGTTTTGTATTAAGATTGTTTATGTCTTTAAGAATTTCTGCTCGTCTCCTTTTAAGGGAAAGTTCATAGCCTTTTATAAATTTCAACTCATCAACAGAAACGGCTTTTTTCTTAAAATTATTATGACTCTCGTTTTCTTTATAAAGTATTTTTTCGTATTCGTTTTTTTTGTTTTCAATTTCCAAATCTATAATAGAAACTTCTTTTTGCGCCTGTTTCTCCTGCGTTTTTTTTACTTTTTGTATTGATTCAAATTTGTAAATGAATTTTGCCATTTATTTTCCTATAACGGTTGTTCTATAATTTGATTAAGTTGTTCGATTGTTTCTTCATACAGAGTTGTTTCCAGCATATCCTGTTTCAAAAAATTTCTCAGCACATTTATTTTTGATAAAGCATGATCAATTTGCGGATTGCTTCCCTTGACGTATGCACCAATATTAATAAGGTCTTCCGCCTCTTTATACGTGGCAAGGATTTCATTAAAAGCAACCGCTCGTTTTCTGTGATCGGTTGTAACAATATCGGGCATTACACGACTCACACTTTGCAGCGGATCCACTGCAGGAAATTGTCCCTTATTTGCAAGCTTACGTGAAAGAACCACGTGCCCGTCAAGGATTGATCTGACAGAATCCGCAATCGGTTCGGTCATATCATCACCGTCTACAAGTACGGTATAAAATCCTGTAATTGAACCCCTTTTAGTATTTCCTGCTCTTTCCAAAAGCTTCGGTAAAATTGCAAATACGGAAGGGGTGTAACCTTTTGTCGTCGGAGGCTCGCCGACGGTTAACCCGATTTCTCTTTGCGCCATTGCAAATCTTGTTACGGAGTCCATCATCAACACTACGTCAAATCCCCGGTCTCTAAAATATTCTGCTATGGTAGTTCCTATAAAAGCGCCTTTCATTCTTACCAATGCACTTTTATCGCTTGTTGCTACTATCACAACCGATTTTTTTAAACCTTCCGGACCAAGATCTTTTTCAATAAATTCTTTTACTTCTCTGCCGCGTTCACCGATTAATATTATCACATTTATATCTGCATTTGTATTACGTGCAATCATACCCATCGTTACACTTTTACCTACACCGCTACCGGCAAAAATTCCTATTCGTTGTCCTTTACCTACAGTAAGCAGCCCGTCAATTGACCTGATGCCTGTTTGAAGGGGCGTGGTAATTCTATTTCTTTCCATCGGGTTTGGCGGAACACGATAAATAGTTGAAGTGGATTTACAGTAAATCTCGCCTTTACCGTCTATGGGGTTACCCAGCCCGTCAATAACTCTGCCCAACAATTCTTTACCCACATTGGTAGTAAAGCTTTTACCCGTTGCTTTTATTTCGCAGGAAGGCGAAATGTTATGAACTTCGCCTAATGCTATAGAGAGTACTTTTCCGTCTTTAAATCCCACAACTTCTGACTTGCATACTTCCTTTCCTTCCTTATCAATAACTATGCATACCTCGCCGAGGGAAACATTCGGACCAACCGACACAATCACAAGTCCTACAACGTCGGATACTCTGCCGTTAACAATAACGGGATCAATACGTTGAACTACCCTTTTATATTTTGTTAATATATTTTGTGCTATTTCCATTTAAATAGTTGCTTCAAGTTGTTTGCGTATTTCGTTGCATTGAGACGATATTCTTGCGTCAACACTTCCGATTTCCGTTTCAATATAACATCCGCCCGCTTCAATCCTTTCGTCCTGTTCAAATTTTATTTTGTTAAACGAATTAATTGAAAATGAATCACTGCTTTCCGAATCTAATGTTTTAAAATCATCGGGGTTAAGTTTTACAATTACATTATTAGCACCCATAACCTTTTTTATTGCATCTTTCAAAACATCGTTGATAATAGCTCCTTTTAATACTTCTCTTTTCACAATTTTTTCAGCTACAAGCATTGATACGTTTATTACCGATTTTTCAAAAGAACGTTCGTATTCAAGAATTATTTTATCCAGGATTTGTTTTTTTTTATCAACTTCTTCCTGTATCTTTTTCAGTTTTATATGATATTCTTCCTCTAATTTTTCTTTCGTAAGTTTTTCCGCTTCTTTAAAACCTCTTTCATATTGCCTAATCAATTCGCGTTCGAGATAGTCTTCATCCCTTTGTGAATTCATCGCACTATTTTCTAACGGATTGTATAAGGTAACATTCATCCTCTTTGATTTTAATTTTAAATTCAATACCTCAGACATATATTTCTTCCGAACCTCCTCTCATGTTAAGAGAAATTTCCCCGTTCTCTTCCAGAGTTTTTATTAAATCAACAATTTTAGCCTGTACGGATTCAACCTCTTTAAGTTTTACCTTTCCCATATATTGAATTTCTTCTTTTAATAATTCGGAAGCTCTTTCGGACATATTGGAAAAAATCTTTTCTTTTAATTTATCATCCACAATTTTCAGGGCTATGGCAATATCTTTTCTGTCAACCTGCCGCAAAATTTTCTGGATGTCTTTATCCTGTATATTTATTATGTCTTCAAATAAGAACATTAGTCTTTTTATTTCGTGGGCAACATCCGGATCTTTTTCTTCAAGTCCGGCTAATATTTCCTTGCTTAAACCTATGTTTGTTCTGTTCAGAACGCCGGCCAGACTTTTTGTTCCTCCGATTTTACTTAAGGATTGTCCCATATTTAATCCCGCCATTTCATCAACAACTTTTTCAATCCTTTTAAGAGTCTGCGGAGAAATTTTGCCGAGTGTTGCAATTCTGTATACAACTTCGGTTCTCAAGGGGTCTGTCAGTTCCTTAAGGGCAGCAGCAGTTTGGTCGGGATGAAGATGAGAAAGAATGAGTGCAATAGTCTGCGGATGCTCTTTACTTAAGAAGCTGATTAATTGAGTCGAATCAGCTTTTTTAAGAACATCAAAACCTTTTAGAGTGGTAAGGTTCCTTACTTTTTCAATTATTTCGGTTGCCTTATTTATGCCAAACGATTTTTCAAGAATTGCCTCGGCATACTCCAACCCGCCTTCAAGTACATATTCCCTTGCAGTTACCATGTTGTAGAATTCTTCCAAAACGGATTCCACAGTTTGTGAGGGAATGTTTTTTACCTTTGATATTTCGGTTGAAATTATTTCCACTTCCACGGCATCCAGGTGCTTAAAAACCTGAGCCGCGTTTTCAACATTAAGGGCAATCATTAATAATGCTGCCTTTTGAACTCCTGTTATTTCAGATTGATTATATTCCTTTTCCATATTTTTTATAATTCATCCTCGTGCAGCCATGCGTTAATTAATTTAGCTGCATCCAGCGGATTTTTAGCAACGTAATTTGAAATTCTTTCCTGCCGATTACGTTTAAGTACCGCTTCATCGGATATTTCATCTTCTATGTTACCGAGCGGAGGCAGGTTCTTTTTTGGAAATTTATTTTCAATCAATGGAGAAACTCCTTCGGGTTTGATCAATTTTTCCGGGGTATAGGTATTTAGTGCAAAGTCATTATTACCGTACGAGCCGATTAATATTTTTTGGGTTTTTAATTTTTTCATAAGACCCTTTAGAAAAATTAAGGAAGCCCCGGCAGCTAAAATTAATAATATAGTATTTGTCCATTTGTTTACATCGTCCAACATTCCCGGTTTTGAAATCTCTATGGGTTCTATCTCTTTAGTTTCAAACGGTATGCTTTTTATTGTAAATAAATCATTTCTTCCAGGGTTAATACCAACCGAATTTTTTATTATTTCCTCAAGCTTTTTTAGCTGTGCCGGGGAACGAGGTACAAAAACCGTTTCCTCTTTATTTCCATTTTTAACTTTTTTGCTGATTTCATTTATTACAACGGCAACACTCAACCTTGTAATATTGCCCGAACTTTCAATTACTTTCTGAATCGTTTTATTAATTTCGTAATTTGTGATTGTGTTTTGACTTACCTGAGATGTGGAATCTCCCAAACTTTTACCGCCGTTTGAAGTCTTGATTGTCTGTTCACTTATGGCTACCTGGGAATCGGGGTTATACGATTCCATTGTTTTCTGCACCTGATTAAAATTAAGATCGGCATTTACCTCTACTATTCCGTTCCCGTATCCGATTACGTTATCAAGAATTTTTTGCGCCTTTTGCGCAAGGTATGTTTCAACGGATCTTTTTATTTCATATTGTTTTGAACCCGATATTGCCAGAGGGTCTGCTTCTTCTATTTTGGATAATAATTTCCCTTGGGTATCCAATAGGGTTACTTTTCCGGGTTTAAGACCCTCAACACTGCTTGAAACCAGGTTAATAATTGCTTCAACGTTATTTTTAGTCAGCGAATTATTATTTGCTAATTTAAGAACGACAGCTGCCGTAGGTGGTTTTTGTTCATTTTTAAATACGGATTTTTTAGGGAATACTATATGAACTCTCGCGCCTTCAACACCGTCTAAGCTGGTAATGGTTTTAGATAATTCACCTTCCAACGCTCTTCTAAAGTTGAGCTTCTGCATAAACTCAGACAATCCCATAGTTGATTTATCAAAAATCTCATATCCGACTATTCCGGAATTCGGTATTCCTTTTGCTGCCAGTTTTATTCTTTGATCATAAACCTTACTTTTAGGAACTTTGATTGTTTTCCCGTTATCGGCTATTTCGTACGGAGTTTTTTGCGAATTTAATTCTTCGATAATCTTTGATGCATCCTGTTCATTAAGATTTGTATAAAGCGGTGCATAGTTAGGCTTGTTTAGAAAAAATAGAAAGACTATCATTAGAACTATTGTTGTTACAACAGTACCGCCAACAACCAATTTTTGCTGAATTGATAGTTTCGTGAAAATATTAAGAATCGAACTTAACTGGTTTTCCTTCATTTTATTTAGATCTGCATTCTGGTTAATTCTTTATACATATCAATTGTTTTATTTCTAATTTCCATCAGCAATTGAAGACTTGTTTTTGCTTTTTCCCCTGCTATCATCACGTCCTGAATTTCAACATTTCCGCCTTCAATAAAACTTCTTGTTAAATCATCTGCCTGAAACTGCTGCCGGTTAACCTGGGCGATGAAATCCGTTAGAATATTACCAAATTTTTCATCGCCCGGGTTTTCCAAAACTTTTGGTGTTTTTAACTCGGGTAAACCGTTTTGAATTGCACTTATTTCAATCATTAGCCTCTCCTATTAAATAGTGAACCGATTTTATTTCCTGACATTTTTCCGTCCTTTTGGTAAAAATGATAATCTATAATTTCCGATTTATTTTGCGGGTATGCTTTCATAAAAAAGTTTTTTTCGGCAGTCGTCAACTCGCCGTTATTTGATTTTACTACATTTTTTGATTCCGCTTTATTTGTCTTTTGCGTAAACTTTGTCTGTTGAACCGAATTTCTATTTACCTGCGGTGAATAATTACCTATTGAATTAGTTGTAATCTTCATAAGTTAAATCTCCAATGAATCTTTTATCATTTGTTTAGATGAATTCAAAGCCGTAAGATTTGCTTCATAACTTCTTGAGGCCGATATCATATCGACCATTTCATTAACTATATTAACATTCGATTCTTCAACGTAGCCGTCCGGACCGGCATTAGGATTGCCCGGCATGTAAACTATATCGCCGGGAGTCTGATCCGTAACTTCACTAAAATTGAGTGAGTATTGTCCGGTTTTATTATCAACAGGGGTTTCTTCGACTGCTGAAATATGCGCGCTGTTTGTAGTATTTAGTCTTAGGGTATTTTCTTCTTGTATAAGATTATTATCAAAAGCGTTTTGCTTAGCAGTAACCGTTAAAACTTTTCTTTTATACGGACCGCCGTCCGATGTTCTTGTAACATCGGCATTGGCAATGTTTTCGGCAATCAGGTTCATTCTTTTACGTTGAATGCTTAAACCTTTAGCGCTGATATTAAATCCGGGGAATAACGAATTAATTTTCATATGTTTCCTCCACCTCTGATTACAGCCTGCATAACTTTGAAATAGTCCTTGATTTTTCGGGTCGCAAATTTATAGCTCAAATTATTTGCAGCCAGTTCGGCCATTTCAACATCTATATCCACATTATTAATCCCGGAAATATTTTCCTGACTTTTGTCTTTAATTATCTCAAAGTTCGGTTTGTAATCGGAATTGTTTATAACAATGTGAGCTTTTTCGGTTGTTTTCAAATTTGTTTTTAAGTTATCCATAAAAACATCTTTAAATTTTACATCCAGTCTTTTATAATTTTCAGTGCCCGCATTTGCAATGTTGTTTGCAATAACTTTATTTTTAACCGAGCTGTAGTTTGCAAAGTTTTCAAGAAGTTTAATAATTGGTTGTGGCATCTTTACACCTGTTTTTTTTGATTCTCTAACAGAGTATCAAATTAGATGCCATTTAAAGAGTTGTTGTTTTGCTTAATTATTCGGTGTGTTCGTAAAATAATTGGTTAAATTTGTTCAGTTGGAAATTATTATTCAGAATAATTAATAATAATCGTCTTCGTTTGTCCGCAGGAACATGCAAATTTTATTTCTTTAATGGATTCGTCTTCATCTTTTTTCAGAATTACCTTTACGCCTTCGTGACTTTCTTCTTCTATTTTTATTTTGGTTTTCCCTTTTACTTTGGCATTTTCTTTTTTAATTAAATTTCCTGAACTATTTATAGGATTCCAATTATATTCATTGAATACAGGTTCTTCAAAATTATTTTTCATTGCTTACTGCCTCATTTATAATTTTTGGAATTTTTTCCAGCGGCGCTATAACATCAGCCAAACCGGAGTCAACAATTGCTTTGGGCATGCCATAAACCACGCAAGTTTTTTCATCTTGAACAATACAATAGCCGCCTAAAGATTTTAATTTGGTTATACCCTCAAGCCCGTCTTTTCCCATACCGGTCATAATAACTCCCAAAGTATATTTCCCGAATATATCTATAACAGATTTAGCCATAACATCTACAGAAGGTTTATTTAAAGTTGTGGACGGTTCTTTTGAGATACTAATCTTATTTTTTCCGATTGTATCTTTAACAACCGTCATATGGAAGCCGCCGGGAGCTATATACGCCACTCCGTTTCTCACAATTTCTCCGTCCTCTGCTTCTTTAACTTCCAATTGACTTAATCCATTCAACCGTTCAGCCAAAGACTTTGTGAATTTAGGAGGCATATGCTGCACTATAAAAATCGGACATTTCATTTTGCTTGAAAGAACCGGCATTAGTTTTTGAAGCGAGAAGGGGCCCCCGGTAGAAATACCGAGGACTATTGCTTTATATCCTATTTTCGGTAAAACAATTTGTCTGTAATTTGTACTGCGGGCAGAGGCGGGACTTAATTTTTGGACCCTTTTTAATCTGTTTCTTATCGCTCTCTGCTTGACGATTTCTTTTATTTTTCTTGTTAGTTCATCTTTTATATTTATAATATTTACATTAACATAGGATAATTCTTTAGGAATAAAATCCACGGCACCGTATTCAAGGGCTTTTATAGTAACGTCTGCTCCTTCGGTAGTTAATGAACTCAACATTAAAACGGATGTAGGACAATCAGCCATAATTTTTTTTAAAGCGGTAAGTCCGTTCATACGGGGCATTTCAATATCAAGCGTAATTATATCCGGGCGAATAGATTTTGCCAGTTGATAACCTTCTACTCCGTCTCTTGCAGTTGCTACAACTTTAATATCAGGGTCACTTTCAAGCAAAATGGAAATCGATTTCCGCATAAAGGCAGAATCGTCCACGACCAAAGCTTTAATATTTTTATTTCCCAAGTTAGATCTCAACTTTATGTATTAACTCACTAATGTCTATAATCATTACAACGGATCCGTCTCCCATTATTGTAGAACCGGCAATTCCGTTTATGTTGCCGAGGTAGCTGCCCAAAGATTTGATGACCACTTCTTTTTGACCGAGCAATTCGTCAACCTTAATTCCGAACCTTTTTTCCGCTATTCCCACTACCACTATATACTGCCATATTTTCACCTTATCTTTGTCCTCGTTGTTATAGAGCAATCCGTCTATGGCAACCAATGGAATTACGCCGTCTCTTCTTTTTATTGCTTCGTGACCATTTATAGTATGGATATCTTCTACATGTATCCTGAATGTTTCGATAACAGAATTTAACGGGATAACTATTGTTTCGGAATTCAACTTAACAACCATGCCCGGTATTATAGCCAAGGTTAACGGCAGTTTAATAATGATTTTGGTTCCTTTACCCAATTCCGATTCAATGTTAATCAATCCTCTGAGTTTCGTAACATTCGTTTTAACAACATCCATCCCCACGCCTCTGCCGGAAACATTTGTTACTACTTCTGCTGTTGAGAATCCGGGTAAGAATATTAAATTAAAAATTTCCTGCTTCGATAGTTCTTTTGCTTTATCCTTTGTTATAAGACCTTTGCTTATAGCTTTTTCTTTAATTAGCTCCGGGTCTATCCCGTTACCGTCATCCTCAATTGAAATAATAATCAGGTTGCCTTCCTGCTCTGCGGTTAGAACAATCGTTCCTACAGGATTTTTGCCTGCTTTTTTCCTTGCTTCGGGAAGTTCAATTCCGTGGTCTACCGAATTTCTTACCAGATGGACAAGAGGATCATTGATCTCTTCTATGAGTGTTTTATCCAGTTCGGTATCTTCGCCTTTAATTACAAGTTTTATTTCTTTTTGTGTTTCTTTTGCCAAATCCCTTACAACGCGGGGAAACCGGTTGAATACCTTACCAATTTTTACCATCCTTGTTTTCATTACTACAAGTTGAAGCTCGTTGGTCATTAGGTCTATCAATTTTGTCGCGTCCGCAAGATCACGGGAAAATTTTGTCCCTTCATACTCAATTGAAAATTCGGAATTCACCTGAGCCAGCCTGTTTCTGCCGAGAACCAATTCCGAAGCAATATTTAACAGTTCATCCAGTCTTTCAATATCAACCCTTATATTGTTTTCTGTCTTTCTTGCCGTTGAAACCGAACCGCTCATTTGAACAGCAGGTGTCTTTGTTTCGGTTTCTGCCTCATTTGATTTTTTTTCGTTCTGTTTTACGGCATTTATTTTTCCATTCGATTCATCAGTGTTTACGTTTTCGGGGGCTGCACCGTTTCCTTCTGTTTTTTCAACTTTATCATCCTGACCATCTTTACCTTCTAACTTATTTATTAAATTTGTTAAAAGTTCAACTGTTGCATCTATTTCTACATCTTCATTCTGCTTTGTTTCAATACAGAAGAGTAATTCTTTAATCCTATCATAAGCTTCAAGAATTCCGTCCATTAGTTCGGTTGTTAGTACCGCATCACCTTTGCGCAGCTTGTTTAGAATGTCTTCGCATCGGTGTGTAACTTTTGTAAGTTGGTCAAGCCCAAGAAATCCTGATGTACCTTTAATGGTATGAAAGGACCTGAAAACATCGTTCAGCAGTTCGCTGTCCGTAGAGTTGTTTTCAAGTTTAATTAAATCAACGTCGAGTTTTTCTAATATTTCTTTGGTCTCAATTAAAAAACTCTCCACGATCTCCTTCATTTCGGGATCGCTAAGCATGGGGTATTTGTTATTTGTATCCATAGTTCAAGAAAATAATTTATCTATTTCATCTTGTGTGGTTCTGTCAAGATTATCTTTTACCAAATCGTCCGCCATATCCTGTCTTGTAGTTGATTTAGAGTAAGATGCATTCGGATCAAAAGTGGTTTCATCCAGAACCTCAATATTGGTCAGTTCTACCCTCGATATCTCTTTGTCATCCAAGAGCACTATTAAAGAAGCAAGTTTTTTTCTAACCGATTCAATTAAATGATTAACCGAAGCCAATTGCTGGGAAGTTATATCCTGCACCTGAAGCGATAACGTAATGTTGTAGACTTTCTGCTTTATCTCTTCCAGTGTTTTCAGTATATCGGAAGTTAATATTGAATTTTGATCGTATGATTCGAAATTATCAATCAGCTGTGTATTGCCGGTATTTTTCAATATTTCTTTAATTTCGTTCCAACACTTTTGTTTTTCGGAATCCGATTCCTTACTTTTTTTAATTTGTTCTTCCAGCCCGGAAATATCGATGGAAATTGAATCTACTATGTCCAGAATTTCGGTGGTAGCCATCTCAGTGGCGTCGGATATATTGTTTATCTGATCTTTTAATTTCGGTATTTTAATTGTGCTATCTGCAATTGAAGAATTTATATCTTCAAGTAACGGAACAGTTTCTTTCACAAAATCAATTATGCTTTGGATAATTGGAATAAGTTCCTGCCCATATTTAAATGCAAATTTCAATTCATTCAACCGATCAAACAGGTCAGACATATTTGATATATGTTTCATTTTTTACCTTTAAGATACTTGAAGAATTTGATCTATTTTTTCTTTTAATATTTGTGGAGTAAAAGGTTTTACAATGTAGTTGTTTACCTTTGCCTGCAACGCTACCACTATATCTTCTTTAACGCCACGAGTTGTGACCATAAGAATGGGAATATTTGACAATTTTTCATCACTGCGAACTGCTTTTACCAGCTCAAGTCCCGAAACTTCGGGCATATTCCAATCTGTAACAATAAAATTTATACCTGCTTCGGTTGAGAGTTTTTCGAGTGCTTCCCTACCTTCTCCGGCTTCAACAAAATTATTGTAACCAAGGTTACGTAACGAGTTTATAACTATTCTGCGCATAGTTACTGAGTCATCAACGACAAGAAATTTAAGGTCCATAATAATATCCTTTAGTTTAAATATTTAGAAACTTCATAAGCAATTCTATTTTGGTCAAAAGGTTTCGACAAAAATGAATTTGCACCTATCTCCATACCTTTTTTAATTTCCTCATTCCCCGATAGAGAGGATAAAATTATTATAGGTATTTCTTTTAGCTCCGCATTATTTCTAATAGCCTTTATCAATTCAAAACCATCCAGGTTAGGCATATTTAGATCAGTAATAACGAGATTTATTTTTGTGTTCGGTAATTTTTCCAACGCTTCCATACCATCAGAGGCAGAAATTATTTCATATCCCTTCAATTTCAATGCAAACGATACGAATTTTCTAATAGACGGCGAATCATCAGCTACCAGGATTATTTTTTTCATTTTAATTACTCCTTCTTATATCCGATCGTCTTCGGAAAACTTACAATACTAAATGCTTTTGACACCATGTGTAATGTCTCGGCATACCCGATAAATAAATATCCGCCTTTGTTCAGCGAATTATAAATATTTGAAATCACTTTAATTTTTGAATTGGAATCGAAATAGATCAGTACGTTTGCACAAAATATTATATCAAAATTCACCATAGCACGCATACTTTGATCGTTAAACAAGTTTAGTATCTTAAACGAAACCATATCTTTAATGTTTTGTTTTAATTCATAATTATTATTTTGTACTTTAAAAAACTTTTTTAAATAATACGGCGGTGTGTTCCTTACCGAATATTCTCTATATACTCCCGCTTTTGCCGTGTCAATTACAGCCTGGTTTATGTCCGTACCGATTATTTCTACGTCTAAATTCGGGTATTTTGGTTTAACAAGATCTGTAATTGTCATTGCAACCGAATATGCTTCTTCACCCGATGACGAAGCCGCGCTCCATATTCTTAATTTCGGATTTATGGTATTCCTTTTTGATGCTATAATTTCAGGAATAATTTTTGAGACCAGTGCGTTAAGCTGCGGCTGATTTCTAAAGAAAAATGTCTCATTAATAGTTATTACTTCATATAAATATTTCTTTTCCTGTTCCTTGCGTATATTAAATTTCAGGTAGTCAAAATAGTCTTCAAAAGAATTTAAGCCTAAATAATTGATCCTCTTCAGCAATCTGCTTTCTAACAAATATTTTTTGTTGTCTTGAAAGTAAATTCCACAATTATCATAAATAAGTTTCCTAAAAATATCATAGGTCTCATCGGATAATTTTAGTAAATTATTCTTTAATCTTAAACGATCATGGTGTAGGACAGCATTCGGCATAAAATTCATACGCTTCCTTCCGTATTTGATACTTGTTTAATTCCGAGCTTTTCTTCCAGTATATATTTTGCTCTGTCGCTAATCATTTCTTCATCATCTTTTGTAAGTTCGGCAACGGCGTGTTCCACTTCGGGAGTATTGATATCGGTTAATATTTCCAATAATTTTAGTTTATTCCACATGCTGTTGTCTTCTAACATTTTATCCATGAATAACAAAGCAATTTCTTGGTCAATTGTAAATAAAATCTCTATAGCTAATTTTCTTACTTCTTCATCCGGATTATCGAGACATATTGTGCAGGAATCGGCTAATTCTCTTATTTCAATTGACGTTAAAATTTCTTTATTTTTTAAGCCCTCGGAAGAAAGTAGTTCAACGGTTAATTCCAGCAAGCTTATTAAATTTTTTGAGTCCGTATTAATAAAAGAAGGTAAAAGTTTGAAAAACTGTTCCGGCCCTTCAAATATTTTGGGTTTTATTATTTCGTCCGTTTCAAAATCCTCTCCGTAAATTTTCAAACATGCCGGCATAATCTCGTTACTATCATAAACCGTAATTAATTTAGCTGCTGTTTTTTTATATCTTGCATCCGCTTCGTCAATTGTATTTAGAATTAGATTTTTCATCCTTTCATCAAAGGGTACATCAATATTGAACTTTTCTTTCAAAATGAATATCGATTCAATAATCGGCCAGATTAAAGGTCCGTTTAATTCCGATAGCAGCGAAATGAGAAAGAATAACGTTTCTTCGTTTCCTATCATTCCCAAGCTTTCAATCATAGAAAATTTAGTCAGATCATCTTCGGATTGAAAATTGGAAGTAATAAAATTCAGAGCTTTTGAAGAGCCTATCTTACCAATTGCTTCAATAATAGTTGCCTTATATAGTTCGTTGGTTTCATAGAGTGATATTATGGGTTCAAGAGCTTCTTGATATTTTAGATTGCCTAACGCTTCGATACAGGCAAGAATTACATTCTCGTTTTTATTTGTAAGCAAAACATCCAATATTGACGGAGCTGCTTTTTCATCGCCTATTAATCCCAGTATATCTATTAAAAATTTAATATCTTCATCATTAGAACTTTTGAGTTTATCCAGCATAGCCTTTGTTGACGAACTGCCGATTTTTAAAAGTATTTCACCGGCTAAATTTCTTGTATTAATGTTAGCCGATGAAATATATTTGACTAAATAAAACGGTATATCGGGGTTCGGGTTTGATGAAAGTACATAGTCAACGGAATTTCTAACACCTTTATCCGCGTCGTCAACCATACTGCATAAAGTTTTTACCAACTCTTTACTAAGGTTTTCATTTGTCAAAGATTCTACGGCAGTACATCTTTCCGAAGGGTCTTCCGAATTTAGGGCAATCATTATGCTCTCTTGTAAATTTTCAATTTGGATTTCTTTTGATTCGCTCAAAATTATAACTCACTTATTCTATGTTTTTATTAAAAGGACTTCTAATTGCTATTATCGAATTTTTATTAAATATTTTTAGATATAAACCGTCCTTTTTAATTCAAATTTGATGCCGTTATTAAAAGTTGAATTAAGCATTAATTTTCGTTCATTTTTTTTATTTTACTGTATAATATTAACCAACTGGGAAAAAACGAGGCTGTCTCAAAAAAGGTGATTTTTGGTTAGCCCACGATCCTGCCTGCCGGTCGGCAGGTTTAATCGTTTGATTTTGGAATAAAAACGAAATAATCACAACCGGTTTT
>CAZAOG010000006.1:0-6100 GCA_964486645.1 uncultured Ignavibacteriaceae bacterium
GTTTTAACAAATGGCTTTGTTAAAAAATCACAAAAAACTCCTGCCAAAGAAATTAAGGTAGCTGAGAAAAGGAAAAAAGATTATTTCAAAAGGAAGAAAAGATTATGAGTGATTTACAAAAGTACATATCAAAAAGAAAGAAAAATGATCCCGAGTTTGCTGAAAATTATGAAATAGGTTATGAGAATTTTAAAATTGGTTTAGTTCTACGTACGTTGAGAAAAGAATCCGGAATTACTCAAGAAGAATTAGCAGAAAAATTAAAGACAAAGAAATCGGTTATATCAAGAATTGAAAACCACGCTGAAGATATTAGATTATCAACACTTAGAAATTATATAGAAGCATTAAACAAAAAATTACATATTAGTATTTTATAGTTTGTTGGTAAATCCCCTTTTTATTCTACATCTTCGGCGGAAGTTTATTCTGAATTTTGTACCAGTTAGTTAACAACCTGCGATATTGTTCTTTGTAATCGGAGAACAAATCTTTTTGTCCTTTGGTCGGTGCGTTATCCGCACTTTGTACTTTACTTGTTAAACTTGCAAGTACATTCGAGACTCTAATTAAATTACTTTTTAACTTTTTGATTTCACCTATTTTCTTTCCGTCTTTCTCGGCTTTTGAAAAATTATCTATTTCATTTACGTTTGAAACAATCGCTTCCATAACAGCTTTTATTTTGTTTGATAATTTCAACTGTTCTTTTAAGTCTTTCATGGAAACATTGATCCTCGGGTCAAGTTTTACGGTAATATACTTCGAATAATTTTTTCCGTTTACGGAAAGAACCGCTTTGTACTTCCCGGGTAAAACAAGAGGACCTTCGGGCAAAACGGGAGTGCCCCGATCCCAAACCGCCGCGATGGAATAGCTGTAGCTAAATGATTTCGGTCTTGGGTATCTGAGGTCCCAAATGAACCTGTGCATCCCCGCGCTTACGTACAAACTTTTGTGTTCACCAACCCATCTCTTGTCAAAGTAACGGTATGCATTTAATTTTTTCGGGGTATCTTCGCTTGAGAAACTTCTTACCAAGTTCTCATTGGAATCATAAATTGATAGTTTTATGGGAGTTTTAACTTCGTATTTCAGCCAATAATCTATTATTGCACCATTCGGGGGATTTTCACCCAGCGGTGTTTCGGGCGGTGGAGGCGTGTCTCTGTTTTCGTTGCCTCTTAATCTGTATGCCCGAGCCGGGGAGAACAGATAAACTTTTTTAGAAAGTACTTCCGGATTTAGTTGTCTTAAAATACTTAGATTATCCATTATCCAAATTCCTCTTCCCTGAGTGCCTGCAATTAAATCACCTTTATGGACAAGCAGATCTCTTACCTGTGTAGTGGGTAAATTTAAAGTAAGGGGCTGCCAATTTTCTCCGTCATCAAAAGATACGTAAACACTTCTGTTTGTTCCTGCGTACAGAAGACCTTCTTTAACCGGGTCGGCCCTTACCACGTTTACATATTCATTTTCAGGTATTCCGTTGATTATTGTCTTCCAGGTTTTACCCGCATCCTTTGTTTTTAAGATTATCGGATTTAATTTATCAAGTCTGTGAGTATTTACCGCGGCATAAGCAGCGTCTTCTGAAAATACCGAAGGAGAAATTGCATCAACCCTTCCCCAAAGAGGAATGGAAGGCGGGGTTACGTTTTTCCAAGTTCTGCCGCCGTCTTTTGTAAGTTGAATTAAACCGTCGTCGGTGCCGATCCAAATCATATCTTCTTTTAACGGGGAAGGAGCTATTGTGTAAATAACACCGAATCCGGAATCGCGGGCTTTTGATAAATCGGGATCATTAACGTCTTTAACAACACCTTTTTTCTTACCGCTTAAATCGGGACTGATTATTTCCCAACTGTCTCCGTCATCCAAGGACTTAAATAAAACTTGTGCGCCAAAATACATGGCGTTTTTACCAATCGGTGAGAATGCCAATGGTGTAATCCAAGTGTATCTGTATTTTACCGTGGTCTGTAATGCGCCGTAACTTGATACGGGCCAAGGCGAAATTTCGGCGGATTGTCTTGTCAAATTATTGAATCGAGTTATGTGTCCGCCCAGTCCTGTACCGAAAACAATATTCGGATTACCGGGTTTGGGTATTTGATAATCGCGCTCATCGCCGCCTACAGGGTGCCAGTCTCTTTCCTCAATTACTCCGTAGGGACCTCTGCTTAAAATTGATACGGTTCCGTTATCCTGCTGTCCGCTGTAAATTCTGTACGGAAATTGGTCGTCGGCTGCAAGGTGGTAAAATTGTCCGGTAGGCTGATTGTACCAGCTTGACCAGCTTTTACCGCCGTTTACGGTAACAACGGTTCCTTGATCGGAAGCAGTAATAATGTATTTTGAATCTTTCGGATTTATCCAAATGTGGTGATAGTCATCACCGCCGGGCGAACCTTTAAAAACAGTATACGTCTTTCCGCCGTCGATTGATTTTCTTATGGATTGTCCCGTGAAATATACTATATCGGGGTTTTGCGGATCGACGGTAAGTTTGCTGAAATAATTTGCGGAAAGCACGCGGTCGTTGTTTACGTGTTTCCAATTTTCCCCGCCGTCGTTAGACCTGTAAAGTCCCTGCCGATTATTTTCGGCATCGATGGTTGCATAAATTATTTGTCCGTTATGTCCTCTTGCGGCGGCTAATCCTATCCTTCCCAAATTTCCCGAGGGCAAATCTTTACTGTTCAACTTTTTCCAGGTTTCTCCTCCGTCCGTACTTTTGTAAATACCGCTTCCGTCAGCGCTTCTTTGTGGCAAGTAATAATCCAGCCAAGGGTGCATACGCAATTTCCAAAAAGCTGCGTAAATTACGGAAGGATTTGTAGGGTCGCTTGCAAGGTCGATTGCTCCTGTATTTTCATTTACGAATAAAACCTGTTTCCAATTTTTTCCTCCGTCATTTGTAAGGAAAACACCTCTTTCTTTATTTGGTCCGAATACGTGACCCAATGCAGCAACCAAAACATTATTTTCATCTTTCGGATTTACAATTATTGCGCCTATATGCCGGCTGTTTTTCAATCCTGTATTTTCCCAAGTTTTACCGCCGTCCGTTGTTTTGTAAACACCGTCGCCTGATAAATTATCGTAGCGGTAAGTAACTTGTCCCGTGCCTACATAAATTACTTTCGGGTTAGAAGGAGCAACAGCTAAAGCACCCACTGCGGCTGAATTCTCTTGCTGCATCAAAGGCTCCCAGGTTCTGCCTGCATCGGTCGTTTTCCAAACACCTCCTCCTGCACTTCCAAAATAATATGTGTTCGGATCGTCGGGTATACCTTCGGCAACCGTTCCCCAGCCTCCGCGGTAAGGTCCTACCTGTCTCCATCTTAAATCGGAATAAGCATTTTCCGGGATAGTTTGAGAATTAATAGAATCGAAAGGAAGTAAAAGTAACATTAGAAGTAAAACAGGAATATTAATTTTAGTGAGTACAGAATAGAGTTTTTCTTTCATTTTTGCGTGCCAAAATATTAATGAATTAAATTTTACCAGTAGGATTTTAATATACAATATAATTAAAAAATGAGAAACGGAGCCCGTGTTTTATTTTTTTTTCTGTTGAAAGTAATTTAATATTTGATAAATTTGTAATAGATTTGTTAAAAGTTAAAACAGAGTAATACAAATGGCAAAGAATTTTGTATCTAACAAAGACGAAACTGTAAGGATGTTTGAAAATGATTTTTTTGAACTATTTTCAAGAGTTCATTATAGTGTACCTTTATATATTTTTCTTCCGGTTGTAGCTTATTTCCTTTACAAAACTATCATGTTTGGTATGGAGCTTTTTATAATCTTAATTTTTATCATTATCGGACTTGTCCTTTGGACATTGACAGAATATAGTTTGCACAGATTTATTTTTCATTTTCCTGCCAAATCCGAGTTCGGAAAAAAAATACACTTTATTTTTCACGGTGTTCATCACGATTATCCAAGCGATTCGAAGAGATTGGTAATGGTTCCGACCGTAAGTATTCCGTTGGCAATTTTCTTTTACTATTTATTTCTTGCCGTATTCGGCGCGGTTTACGTGGCTCCTGTTTTTGCAGGATTTATTACAGGATATTTATTTTACGATTTAACTCATTACGCAATTCATCATTTTAATATGCACAACAAGTTTTGGCTTGCAATAAAAAAACATCACATAAAACACCATTTTGAAAACGAAGATCTCGGTTACGGAGTTAGTTCACCAATATGGGATAAAATTATCGGTACCGATTTCCCTAAAAAGAAGTAAATTTTTTTTTCATAAAACAAGCTCTGCTAAATGATATCCCCATCAAATATAAGTTATAAGATATGCAGATGATTCTTAACCTGTCTTTTATTTTATTTTTCTTCTTTTTTTCTCCTAATGAATGCAACGTTTCTAATTATTCCAAAATTTATATACGAACTACCCAGGTAGGTTTTTTACCGAACGATATTAAAACCGGCGTGATATTTTCAAAAGAAAAAATCAACGCCGAAAAATATTATGTAATAAATTCTGTTACTCAAAGTGTTGAGTTTGAAGATTATTTACCCGATAAATTTTCCGGTTACGGAAAATTCAATTACGCCGTTCCGATAGATTTTTCACCGTTGAAGAAAAAAGGAATTTATTACATAGATGTGGAAGGAAACAGGTCAATTCCTTTTAGAATTAATAATAATATATTTAATAATGTAACCGATTCGCTTTTACTTTTTTATCAAGCGCAAAGATGCGGTCCGACAAATCCTATTCTGCATAAAGTTAGTCATCTTTCCGATGCAACAAAGTTAATAGGAGACAAGGATTCCTCCGGAGTAGATTTAACCGGCGGCTGGCACGATGCGGGCGATTATATAAAATTTTTACCCACAACGGCATTTACTACGTATTTAATGCTTTTTGCTTATGAATTTGATAATAAAAAATTCGGGTTTGACAGAGATAAAAACGGTGTACCGGATATCTTGGAAGAAGCAAAAATAGGTCTTGACTGGATGAAAAGAGCTAATTATAAAAAAAATAAATTGGTCACACAAGTTCAGGATCTTAGAGACCATGAAGTAGGATGGCGGCTGCCGGAAAACGATACACTCCGCTATGACAGACCGGGTTTTGTCGGAATGGGAAAAAATCAAATTGGACTTTATGCGGCAACAATGGCGTTGGCTTACAGAATTTGGAAAGATAAATTTAAAGATTTTGATGTTGCCGAGGATTACTTAAGCAGAGCTAAAAATTTATATTCCATTAAAGATTTTGTACCCGATATTGATAGTATGCCTTCGGGTTTTTATCAAGATTCAAAATTTTTAGGTAAATTGGCCTTGGGCGCGGCGGAATTATTTATATCTACCAAAGATTCATCGTATCTAAAAGATGCGGAAAGTTTTGCCGATAGCGCCGGCTCGGATTTTTGGTGGAGTTGGGGAGATATCAATTCACTTGCGGATTATAAACTTGCTGCATTAATTCCGCGTTTCAAAGATTATATTAAAAACAACCTGCTATCTTTTACCAAATATTCAAAAAATTCCGTATTTGGTGAAGGAATGCCTTTTTCTTGGGGAACAACAAATTCTTTTTTAGGTATTACGTTACAGACCATTTTGTATAAAAAACTTTCGGGTGAAAATACTTTTGATTCATTAGGCGTAACCCAAAGAGATTATATTTTAGGAAGAAATCCGTGGGGCATTAGTTTTATTTACAATATTGGCAGAGTATTTCCCAAACGATTACATTCGCAAATAGCATATTTTAACGACGGATATTTACCCGGTGCTTTAAGTGCCGGTCCGGCACCGCTTTCAATACTTAATAATTATAAGATAAAAAGAGAAAAATTTACGTATAACTATTTTAACACGGATTCCGTAAAATATTTTGATGACAGGTGGGACTATATTACCAACGAACCAACAATTGTAGGCAACGCAACCGCGTTATTTGTATTTGGTTATTTTTCATCCGAAAAATGATTAAATTAATGCTTATCCTTTAACTCTGCTCAATAATAGAGATTTCTGAAAAATTATTTTTATTTAATCAAAATAATTCTTGTCATTTTGAATCTACCTTCGGTAGACAGGT
>CAZAOG010000006.1:6200-42861 GCA_964486645.1 uncultured Ignavibacteriaceae bacterium
TTTTATTTAATCAAAATAATTCTTGTCATTTTGAATCTACCTTCGGTAGACAGGTGTACCTTCGGTAGACAGGTCTACCTATCGATAGACAGGTTTATTTCTAAATCTCAGTTTTTACATACTACAGTATGACTATATTCCTAATTTTTCAGAAGTCTTTAATATTCAAAATTACTTATTTGTTATAAAAACAAATTGTTTTAATCGTATTGATGTGATAAATGTAACATTTTAATACAGTCTGCCGTTTGTCGAATTTTATATTATTAATATAAAAAGTTATGTTTTTAAGCGAAAATCAAATAAAGTGCAAAAATTTTATTTCGGCATAATATTTGGCTTAGCTTTCCATAAGAACAGGAGAAAACTATGGGAAGTAAATTACATTTATATTCATCGGGCATACAGATTATAGACAAAGTTTGGGGCGGCTTATATAAAGGCGCTTCTTATGTTTTAATCGGTGCACAAAATTCGGGAAGAACATTAATGGCGTTACAATTTGCAAAACACTGCGTTTTGCAGGGTCAAATGTGTTTGTATTTTACTTCAATGCGTCATACCGAGTTATTTATTCATGCCGCTACAATTGATTTTGATATGCAGTATTACATGAATAAAAATTTAATCGTTGTAATTAAAGTCAGCGAACCGACTTTAAGTAAAAATGAAAAATCTTACGATGAAGTTTTGGTTAATTATTTGAAAGATATTGCGCTTGTTGTAAAGGAACACAACGCCGATAAAGTAGTTTTTGACGATCTTACGCAATTTGTTTGCTTTAATGATTTGCAGTTATTAGAAAACACATATATAAACACACTTGAATCCATTGAAGCAAAAGATAAAACAAGCTTATTTTTACTTTCGGATCCGGTAAGCGAAAATGCGAGAGCGATTGCAAATAAAATTGTAGATAATTCAACAGGGGTTATATACTTGGAAAAAAGATACGGAGAAGAAAACAGAGGCGTAATAACAATAACTCCCATTGTAGGACATCCGGAAGGTAAAGTAAAGGCGCACTATTTCTTAAAGCCGTACGAAGGTATTTCAATAGATCTTCAGAATGAACCGGTGTCTTCTAATTACAATGTGGGAAACGGCTTGGCGGTAAGTTTTATGGAAAATGACAGCTTTGAAAAAAACAATCAAAATCTGGATTTGAACAATAATTTAGATTTTGACGAAGGAATAGTAAATTAAAGAAATTAATAATCAATAATAAACTTAGAGTAAATAACAATGAAACGTAAAATACAAATTCTACCCTCAGGTATCTCGTTGGTCGATAAAAAATGGGGTGGATTATATAGAGGCGGTACCTATTTGTTAATAGGACCAAGAAAATCCGGCAGGACTTTAATGGCACTTCAGTATGCTTTAGAATGTGCAAAGCAAAAAGAAGTTTGTCTGTTTTTTACAAGTATCCGTCCTAAAGATTTAATGATAATGGCAGCTTCGATAGATTTTGATCTGCAGTATTATATGAATAAGAATCTTATTATTGTAGTAAGAGTTGCACCTCCAACCGAACTGTACGATAATGAAAATAAAGATGAATTTTTGGTAGAATACTTAAACGACATTGTTACTGTTGTCGAACAGCACAGACCAAATAAAATTGTATTTGACGAATTGACTCAATTTATTGATTTCTCTAACCTGGGAAGACTTAATCAGGTTTTCAGACAAACAACCGAGATAATCGAAGAAGCCGATATAACAAGTCTTTACATTTTAGGTCAACCTGCAGCCGCTTCGTCCAGAGCACTTGTAGAAACATTATCACTTTCGGCAACAGGTATAATAACATTAAATAAATCCGAGGAAGAAAGTGAAGAAAGTACCGGCAGCGAAGGCGGGTTTATTACAATTACGCCTAATGTTGGACACACGGAAGGGAAATTCACCGCTAAATATTATATAGAACCTTATAAAGGTGTTACTACCGAAAAAACTGCGGAATTTAATATTGAAACTTCAAATGCACCTGTTTTAGAAAGTAATAATTATACTTCGTTATCGGATATCGTAGTACCGGATGAAAAATTGATATCATCAAGTTTTTATTCTGAAGATGATTTCAAACTAATCTTAAACAATCAGATAGCTCTTTATAAAAGTACCGGTCAATCATTTTCTGTAATTTCTTTCAAATTAGACACCGACTTGGTGAAGAAGAATTTACTGAACATAAATCAGCTGCAGAACGCAATAAGACTATCAACGGATAAAAAAGATAAAATTTGTGTTGTTAAAAATAAAGTCCTGGTCTTACTAACCAGAGGCGAGCAAAAAAGCACAAACAATTTAATAAGCAGAATAAAATCCAATCTGCCGGTTAATAACGAAAAAGAAATGCTGTACGTACTTCAACATATTTCCGTATTTTCAGTTAGTCCCGATGACACAATTGAAAATGCCGAAGATGTGTTTAGCAAAATATCAAACGAAACGTTTGAAACAAGTAAAAAAATATTTTTTCAATAAGAGATTAAGGCAATGAGAAGAATATCATTCATTACCATCGTAATATTATTAGTATTAAGTTCATTTGAATTTACGGACGCTCAGCGACGCAGCGATGTTTTTAAATTACAAGCACAAAAAAAGATGCTTGTTGGTCGTTACGGTGAAGCAATTGACCTTTTAAACAAATACATATCCGCAAATCCGCAAAAAGCCGACGGGTACAATCTGCGCGGATTAAGTTTTGAAAAAAGGAAGGTATACGAATATGCCGTTTACGATTTTAAATCTGCAAGAAAGCTTCAGCCAAAAAACAAACAAATAAATGCAAACCTGGCAAGAGCTACCGCTGCATGGCATACATTACTGTATAATAATATTGAAGGTTATAAAAGAGAAATTGCCATTGACCCCAGTAGACCGATAAATTATTTGAAAATTGGCAAAGCCTATAAAAATCTCGGTAAATGGGGCTTAGCCGAACAATGGTACGATAAATATTTAACGATGGAAGAAGCATCGGCCGACGAGATAATTAGATATTCTGAAATACTTGCAAAAAACGGTCACATTAAAAAAGGTGAGCCGATATTAAAAAGATATACTGAAAAATATCCTAAAGACCAAAGACTTTGGTCGAGGTACGGATATTTTGTGATGTGGCTGGGTAAAAATAAAACCGCAATAAATGCGTTTGAAAACGCTCTTGCAATCCGCCCATATTTCAAAGAAGCTTTGGACGGCTTGGACAGAGCAAAGGGCAAACCTTATATCTATTCAATCAACGATACCTCGGTTAGATACAGAAACGGACGAATTGTCAGGAAAAGACCTAAACGATTTGAATATGCAATTGATAAATATTATAGAATATTGAAAAGAAAACCGGAAGATAACGCACTGAGATTTAAGCTGATTAACGAGTTGGTAAAAGTAGAAAGATTTGTCGAAGCCGAAGCACAGTTAAAAATATTAACCGAAAATGGTGTTGACCCGGATAGAGTTGAAGCCTTAACGGAACAAGTTATTACTAAAAAAGATAGTGTGGCTCAAATTAGAATTGCGCAGTATACGGAAAAAATCAAGACAGATCCTACAAACAAAAAAATAGTTTTAAAACTTGCTAATTATTATGCAGGGGTAAGTGATTATGACAGTGCATTAGAAATATTAAACGAATATATGAATAGAGTACCGGGTACGAATCCCGATATAAGATTTTTAATAGCCAAATACTCTGCTTGGAATTATGACTTTGACAAAGCCGATGAAGAAATAAAAATATTGCTAAAAGCATACCCCAACAATTTGGATTACCAATTATTGCAGGGTCAAATTTCGGTTTGGGCAGTTAGAGACCTTGACGAAGCAAGAGGTTATTTAGAAAGTGTTTTAAATAAAGAACCTAATAATATTTACGCCAATGTTGCAATGGTTACTTTAAACTCGTGGCAGAAAAATTTTGAAGAAGCAAAACAGTATTTGGATATTGCAAAAAGTATAAATGCAAATTCAAACATGGTTATTTCTGCGGAACAATTTTATTTAAGAGCTCTTTCGGCTAATGAAGGGTTAAAAATTATGCAAATTAGAGCTGACGCCGGACAATTAGCCATGGATGGAGATTATGAAGCCGCGGTGGAAAAATATGATGAATATCTGTCAAAAATTACAGCGCCTACAAGACAAGAACTTTTGGAATATGCCGACATTTTATTTGCTGCAAAATATTATGATAAAGCAGTATCAACATACGACCAAATTTTGGAAGAAGGCGATGATTTTGACGTGCAGCTGTTAAAAGCAAGAGCCCAATTATGGACTTCTGATTCAACGGCGGCATTAAATCAATTCAAAATATTAGCCGCTGAGCACCCGGAAAGTTATGAGGCTAATTTGTACCTTGGTGAAGCTTATGCTAAAATGAAAGAATACGGTGAAGCAAGAGACGTTTATGAAAAAATGTTGGAGCCTTCCGATAATCCGGATAAAATACAGTTGGATTCAACTCAGATAAATATAATAAATGCAAGAATGGGTTGGTTACCGACAGGCGGAGGTTTCGGAGATATATTTTCTGCTTTCCCAAGTTATATGGCGTTAAATCCTATAGCGACGTATTTTGCCGACAACCAGGACTTTTCATTTAACAAAGTCGGTTTAGGCATGCAATTAGGTCTGACAAGCTTTATGAGTGCCGGTGTGGTTTACAACAGAACCCATTTGCAAAGTAGTATCCTTAGAAATGATCTTACGTCGTTTAAGGGACAATTAATATTCAGATTATCCGATTATATTACAACTACTGCTAGTTTTGGCACGCAAAGAGACCAATTTGGATTTAAAAGAAATATATCCGATTTGGTATTCAGAGCTGAAGATCCTAAGGAATATTCTTTAGTTGCCGCTTATGAAAATAATGACGGTAGGATAATTTTAATGTCGCCAAACTTGATTGGGTTTAATAATTATACCGTAGATATGTTTACCGTAAGCGGATTCTATCTACCTTCTTCGGTTGTTAAAATATCGGGGTTCTTCCGTTATGCAACAATTTCCGACGGAAATGCCTTTAACAATTTACAACTTCGTATTGGTAGGAAATTCTATAAAAATATCTTTTTGGGATATGAATTTGGTTACGCCAATTATAAATTTGATAATCCCTTATATTATACACCTCAAAATTATGATACACATAGTTTATGGATGGAATGGAATGCTAAAAGGACCAAAAAAGTCAGGTTAAATTTAGGCGGAAAAATAGGATATGCCCCAAGTATAAATTATATTCTTAGGGAAGCATACGGTGAAATCTTTTACCAGCCGGTGCCTTACTTTACGCTTAACGGCAAAATAGGAGCATCGAGTTCTTATAGATCAAACACCAGTTACAATACAATATTCGTAACGCTTTCAGCTTACTGGAGTTTCTTCTAAAATGGGGTAAATAATATTAGGTATTAAATAATATTATATAATTATAAATTTTGGTATCCTGTTTAAGAGTAAATTTATGAAATTAAACAGGATATTGCTTTTAATAAAAAAACAATTAAATTAAATAATTTTCCGGGAGGTTTATTGTGGTTATTACTCCGAAACTCAACTTTGCCATTTCAACTAACAAAATATTACTGTTTGCGGCAGTTTTTGTGTTTGTATTTCAAATAAATTTTACAAATGCAAAAAACGATAAAGATAAAAATGCCGGTGGAGGATTAACCTTAAAATCAAATTCCGAAGTAAATTCTGTAGCAACAAACAATGACGTAAACATTGAAGATAAATCAATTATAGATTTTACCGAAGACTTTGCAGGCTTGAACGACGAGTTAAACGTAAATTCTAACAACTACGGGAGTGTTCTAGGAAAATTTGTACCTATAACCGGTAATGTAAAAGAATTGTATAAATTCTTCAGAGCCTTGAGAAAAAGCAGAAGTAAGAAAATAAGGATTGCCCACTACGGAGATTCTATTTTATTGGGTGATGTAATTACGGAAAATCTGAGACAAAACTTACAAAATAAATTCGGCGGAGACGGAATAGGATTTCTTTCCATCTCTCCTGATGACATAAGAATGAAAAGGACCGTTAGACAAACCGTAAGCGGAAACTGGATAAAGGGTTCGATTACCAAGGGAAATCCGAAGCATTTTCCGATTGGGATTAGCGGTTTAACGGCAAAAGCAACCGGAAACAGCAAAGTAAAATATGAAACAACAAAATTTATGAGAACTTCTCGTTCATTTAATGTTGTAAGGGTATTTTACAGCAATGCAGGTTCTTCTTCCAGTATTAAATATTCTTTTGAAAGCAATAAATTTAAAATTAAAAAATTGCAGCCGGGTCCAGGCGTAAAAGAAATAATACTTCGATCAACTCATTTGGAAACTTCAATAGATATTAATTTTGGCGGGGCTGCAGGTACGTTTATTTACGGAGTAAGTCTTGAGACCGGTAATGGAGTTTACGTTGATAATTTTCCTTTGACGGGTAATTCCGGCGTTTCTTTAACTCAACTTGAGAAAAAAACTTTAAAAGCATTTAATAAATATCTGAACTATAAATTAATCATCATCCAGTTTGGCGTAAATGCTACACAGCTAACAATGAATTTTAACTGGTATAAGAACAAGATGATTAGGGTTATTAACCATTTCAAAAAAGCTTTTCCCGATGCAAGCATACTTGTAATAAGTGTGGGAGATAAAAGCATAAAAAGGGGTTCCAGGTTTGTAACCGATCCGAAAGTTATTCAACTACTTAGAACTCAAAAAAAGATAATTGCCAAAACAAAAGTTGCATTTTGGAATCTTTATGAGGCTATGGGCGGGAAAAATTCATTAAATAAATGGGTAAATGCCGGTCCGCCGCTCGGACTGAGAGATTATATACATTTTACAAATTTAGGCGGAAAGGTGGTTGCAGACCTAATTACGCAGGCTTTAATGAAAGAATATAATAAAATGAGATGATTACGATAAAAACAAAAAATGCATTATTATGAGATATTTTACTGAAATTAGTCTTAAAGCATTACAATTTTCTATAAAAAAAGCTTATAAATAATTAAAAAACAAACATTTAAACTGGCATTATAATTGAACTAATATCATTCAAGTATTAAAAAAAAGAGAAAAAAATGGAAGTAGGCCAAAAAGTTAAAAAAGCAGTATTCACAATAAAAAACAAAAAAGAACAACGACAAAATGATGCAGGTTCTGTAAAATATTTAAAAAGAATATTTGTTAGCGGCTTATTGTCATTAATTCTTTTAATTGTAATTATATATACTTTACCTCAGACTGTTCTTGACGTAAGTTCTTTACTTGAATATACAACAATTGTAGCGTTGGTAATCTTTTTGTTTGTATTGGTATTCAGATATTTTGCTATTCTTGTAATGGCTTATCTTTACATAAACCAATATACATACAAACCATCAACCGGTTTTTTTCCGTTTGTATCTATTATAGTTCCCGTATATAACGAAGAAAAAGTAGTTTCAGAATCAATAAAATCTCTTTTAGATCTGAACTATTCAAATTATGAAATTATTGTTGTTAATGACGGTTCTACAGATAACACAAAAGAAGTTGCTGAATCTTTGGTCGGTTATCAGAAGGGAAGACTTTCTGATGTTAAAATATCGTTGATAAATAAACCTAACGGCGGTAAAGCACAAGCCCTGAATGCAGGAATTAAATATTCAAAAGCGGAAATAGTTCTTTGTATGGACGGTGATTCACAATTATCACCGGATTCAGTAAAATTAGCTGTCAGACACTTCAGCAACCCTGAAATTGGTGCTGTTGCAGGAAACGTAAAAGTTATTAACAGAGGCAAATTATTAACCGATTTACAAGCACTTGAATACATTGAAGGGCTTAATATGGCCAGAAGTGCTCAGAGTTTTGTGAACTTGGTAAATATAATACCTGGTCCTATTGGTTTATTCAGAAAAAAAGCAATTGAAGAAGCAGGTTTTTATTCAAGCGATACATTTGCCGAAGATGCAGATCTTACATTAAAAGTTTTGGCAAACGGCTGGAAAATCTATTATGAACCAAATTCTATCTCTTATACGGAAGCACCTGAAAAATTACATCAGTTGTTAAAACAGAGATACAGATGGACAAGAGGAATTATTCAGTCTATTAGAAAACACAAAAAATTGATGGTAAATCCTACAATTAACTTTGGTGATACGTTTATAATGTGGACAATGGCCTACGAAGCACTTATATGGCCCGTAATGAATATAGCAGCTAATGTGTTCTTCATAGTTGCTGCAATATTCTTTGGATTTACATCACTAATTTTCTTCTGGTGGGCAGGCTTGGCGTTGTTAGACTTAGTGACAGCCTTATACTGTGTCGCAGTTGAAAAAGAAGAATTTAGACTCGTTCCTTATTCTTTAATATACAGAATGGTATTCATTCTTATAATCGACGTTAGTAAAGTGATGTCAACTATTGAAGAATTCTTAGGCATTAGAATGTCTTGGGGAAAATTGGAAAGAGTTGGAGCTTTAAAAGCATAATTTTTAATTAACTAAATTATTAAATAAGAGGTAACTCATGGAACTTATACCGATTCTATCGACAATCATCCTTGTTGCTACAATAAGCACTTTTATATTGGCAATAGGCGCTTATATTCTCTATAAAATTAGAGAAAGCAGAGGAGAACAATTTGTTGCAGCCGGACCTTCAGAAGTTAAAGCTGAACTGGTAACCCCGGTAGCTGCACCTTCACCGGTTCGCGAGGTTGAAAGAGCACCGGCTCAGGTTGTTGTACAACAGCCGTTAGCAAGCAGTGGCCCGCAGCAACAGCCACAACCAATTTTTATTCAACAACAATATAGACCGGAAGTTACTCCGTTGCAATCAAGAGTAGGAGTACCGGCTTCGCAGTTTAATGCAGCCGGTTATACAGCTACACCAAACACGAGAGATTCTAAATTTATGAAGTATACTACCGAAGGTTATGTGTCAGCTAAAGAAGATGTAAATGCAGGAGCATTAAAGTGGAAATAAAATCCAAAAAAAGAAAAAGCGGGATTAATCAAGCGTTAATTATATTTAGCGGATTAGTCTTTCTGATAGGAGCAATATTAACTTATTACTTTATTCTTCGCGGTGTGTTCGGTCAATTTGACACAAATAATCTTATTCCGAGTCCGAAGATAGTAAAAAGTGCTCTGGCAAAAGAAAAGCCGCATATTGCCATTCTTTACTCTCAATATACTGAAAATATGCTGCCCGAGGGAAGTACCTGGTTAAATGATAACATTACTACTTGGAAGAAATTTCTTGATAATTCCAACAAGCTTTACGATATCATTTCAGATGAAACGATCGAGTTAGGTCAACATTATAAATATGGCTTGATTATTCTTCCCGGATCCAAATCGCTAAGTGATAGAGAAGTGGTAAACCTTAAAAAGTTTGTTGACAGAGGCGGAAGCATATTCGCGACAAGCGGTACCGCTTCCTACTCGGATGACGGCAAATGGAGAGGTTGGGAATTCTTTAATGAAGTCTACGGAATTAATTTTGCTAAAGAAATAAAGAACGATGATTTTACAAAAATTCATACACTTCGCGGCGGTTTACCTATAACTGCAAATATCCCTACGGGATTTCCGTTAAGGGTTGCTACTTGGGACAAACCGATTGCTGCCGAAGTTATGGACCCCAGAACCGTACAAGTAAGTTTTTGGTACAATTACAGACTTGAAAGCGGACTTGCAAGAGAAAATATTAAAAAGACCGCCGGCATTATTTACGGTAATTACGGGAAAGGACGATTTGTTTGGATGGGATTCGAGATAAATTCCGTTATCGGTGTGCAGGAAGATTATATATTCTTTGAAAGACTATTCAATAATTCTATCAATTGGTTAACATACAGACCACTTGCATATTATAATGAATGGCCGAGAGGATATAAAGCCGCAGCTATTATTATGCCTATTCTTTCTCAAGAAATCTACAACATCAATAATTTGTTGAATGTATTAAAATCTGAAAAAGTAAAAGCATCATTTTTTATTGACCCGTACAAAGCCGAGCAAAACAAAAAATTGGTAAAAAGATTGGTTAAATACGGTGAGGTCGGGGCTTTGGTTGACATTGGTTATTTAGCTTCAATCAACGATACGTCAAACAGCTTGGACGATTATACAACTCAATTAGAAAAATTAAGCAGTGCAAAATCGATACTGGAATCCGTTACAGGCAGAACTGTAAACGGCGCTATTCCATATTACGGTTTATTTGACGAAAATACGGTTCAATCTTTAATTGATGATAAATATAAGTTTGTTATTACCGATTCATTAACAGATAGATCGGTGCCAAAAACAATAATACGCGGTGATGAAAAACTTATATCAATTACTAAAACAGCACGTGACGATTATGAAGTGATCAGAGATTTTGGTCTGAATTTACCCGAATACCAATTATACACATATCAGGAAGATATTGACAGAATTTTATTTGAAGGCGGATTATATGTGTTCAAAATGCACACAGAATATCAAAGTAAACCTGAGAATATAGGTGTTGTAAAAAAACTTATAAAAGAATTGAAAAGAAAAAATTTCTGGATTACTACGGCATCCGAAGTAAGTAAATGGTTTGAAAGAAAAGATAAAGTAGAAGTTAGGGTAGAACCGAGAGGAGAAAACAGAACTGTTGTTACTGTTTCTAATCCCGGCAATAAAACCATCAATAATTTAGTCGTTAAGGTTGATCTTAATCAATCGGCCAGAAGAGTATCGCTGAGTACCGAAATCATCGGCACAAAAATAGCTAAATACGAATATGACAGAGCTAACAATTTAGTTTATCTGTACATAAATGATTTAGAAAAAGGCGAATCTCGTACATATTATTTGGATTATATAAGACCTAATTCTTGATATATTAAAATAAATTATGAAAACAAAAATTAAATATTTAACTACTATTATTACGGCAATGTCACTTTATTTTGCAGGTTGTGTTAATTCGCCTACTTCGCCGACATCGGCTTTAGCGGGCGGACCAAGCGGTAGTATTTCAATTTTTTCACCTGTAACAGGTGATTCGGTAGGTTACGATCAGACGATTATAAATTATTCCGTAACCCCGGTGGGCAGCAATAAATCGGTTGAATTATATATTGACGGGAAGTATTCTGCAACTTATTTTACAAATACTTCCAAAACGCCGCTCAAATTAGAATTCGATCAATCTAAAATAGGCGTAAAAATTAGTTATTATTTAAAGTATTACGATTCTAACGGAAGCGCTGCATATAGCGATACAATGAAAAATATACTTATAACGGAACCCAGAATTAAACCGAACAAACCTTATGCCGTAAAGTTGATTATGTTGCAGGGCACTTCGTCCAATACGATTAATATTTCGTGGTTAGACAATCCCCAAGGTGAGGTTTTTTATGAAGTATGGAGAAGAGACGGATTTACGGGAAACTATGTCAGGCAATTAGGACCATTAAATCCGGGTACTTTTAACATAAACGATAACGGACTTTTACCCAACGTTGTTTATTACTATAAAGTAAGAGGACAAAATAAATTTGGCTATTCGGAATTTAGCGAAGCCGTAAATACTGCCGGAGCCGGCGGTTCGGGTACTTTCCCGCCTCCTACGGGTTTAACGGGTGTGGCATTGACTTCATCATCGGTGAAATTGGTATGGCAGGATAACAGCAATAACGAAAACTTATTCAAAATAGAAAGAAACGATAACTGGTCTGCTTGGTCTAAATACGAAACAATAGCCACAGTATCTCAGAATATTACATCATTTATTGATAACACAGGGGGTTTAACAGGCGGGCACGAATATCTATATAGAATAAAAGCATATTCTAATTCGGATTCCTCATGGTCAAATATAGCTTCTGTTAAAACCCCATTATAATAGATCTTATTCTAATTGATAAAATCTATTTTATGGTTTATATTTTCTTTTAACTGTTAATGGTTGGTAATGTGGAAGCGAAATTTAAAATAAATCTTAATTTATTTTCGGCTTTAGGGAAAAATTTAAGGTCTCCTTTTTTGGTACTTGACAGAAAAGGCGTAATTTTATTTAGTAACGAAGCTGCCGATGAATTATTACAATTTCCCGAAAAAAACTCGGTATTATTTACTTACTTCGAAGAACATTCTGCCGGAAAGTTAAACGAGTTATTCAACGAACATCTCTCAACCGAATCGTTAAATGCAAAGTTAATTGATTTACAACTGACTGACGGGAAAGAAATAAAATCAAAAGTAACTTTTACATCCTATACCGAAAAAGGCGAGTCCTTAATATTTTGTTCATTTAAATCAGTTGAGCTTTCTATAAATACTCAGGGAGTTACCGGCGTAAACGTTAAAAGTGAGAACTATAAAAGTTTAATTAATAACAAGAAGATTTTAAATATAATAGATGAAATTAAATCTCTGTATCCGTTTACTTTTATCGGCAAAGAAAAGTTAAGAAAAGATATAGATAAATTAAGTGAACTTTTTTGGATTAAAGATAAGTCCGGTAACTTTAATTTAGTAAATAAAAAATTTTCTGAAAAGCTCGGGGTAAATCCAACTATATTAGAAGGGCAGAAGTACGAAGATTTTCTTCCTGCCCATCTTGTAAACTTTTATAGGTCTATTGATGATTATATTAATGATTCGTTGAATTGTGTTATAGTTGAAGGCGCTCCTATAAAATTGTTATTGCAGTTTCAAAATTATCAAACAATACAAATTCCTCTCAACGATGCCGATAATAATGTTATTGCAATAATTTGCATTACACAAAAAATTAAAGAAAAAGAAACTAAGGTTTCGGGTTCGGATCTTTTTAATATAAATCCGAAATTACTTGACGAGTATCCTATACCGGTTGCATTATTTGACAGCAACGGAATTCTCAAGCAGAAAAGTGAACATTTTTGTAAATTATTTTTGAGGAAATTAAAAAGTAGAAAAAAATTACAGTTTAGTGAGATTTTTCCTTCCGAAATAACCGATAAAATAGTTTCGTTTCTGGATTCTTCTTCAGAGAGTGAAAAATACAATTTAACGGTTAACAAAAAAGACGAAGGAGAAAATAAAAGAGCTTTTGAAGTAATTTTACAAAAATTAAAATTTGAAAAAACAAAAGTAGACGGCTTTATATTTGAAGCCAATCCGGTTGTCAATACCGATGATTTTGAAAGTCTATTAAAAAGAAGAGGGAAAATGTTTGATTTATTGATAGAAAATAATCCTGAACCGATATTTATTTACGATAAGGAAAATCTAAAATTTCTCGAAGTTAATGAAGCCGCGTTGGACCTTTATGGTTTCAGAAAAGATGAGTTTCTGCAAATGGATCTTACCGATCTCTACACTCCCGATGATATTCAAACTTTATTGGAAACATCGTCCGATAAACAATTACGAAACACACAATTTAAAGGGCCCTACAGGCATAGAAGAAAAGACGGAACTACGATTTTTGTAGAAATTAGCAAGATAACTTTTATGTATCAGGGTAAGGAAGCTCACTTTAATATTGTTAAAGACGTAACAAAAAATTTATCTCTCGAATTGGAAAATCAAGAGTACAAAGCTGTTTACGATAATACCTCCGACTTATTATTTACAACGGATTCCACCGGATTTATTAAGCATGTAAACGATAGCGTATTAAAACTGTTGAATACTTCTGAGAAAAAAATAATAGGTGAATCTTTCATTTCTCTTTTTGGTGATGAAGATAGAAGTACATTAAATAGTAAGATATTCCAATCTAAAAGTTTAGACCCGATAAATTTGAAAGCAAAATTAAGAAAAAACGGAGGAGAACAGGTAGAAACAGAACTTACGGCTTCCCCAATTTTAGATTTTGAAGGTAACATCGACACTTTTACGATCGTCGGAATACTTAAAAAGAAAATAATTAAACAAATAGTCGTAGATAAAACTTCCGGAGCAGTTGCAGGCAGCAAAAAGCAAGTTGATTCTTCTTTTTTCTCGAGTCTGTTTCATGAGATATTAACTCCTATTAATGTAATTTTAGGTTTTATACAAGACCTTACCGACAATATTAAAGAATTAACGCCTGAGCAAAAAGAGACCTCCCAAATAATCGATCAAAACAGAGAAAGATTGTTGGAGACGATGAATTCTGTTATTGAATATTCCAACATTTTAAATGATGATGTGCAGTTGAACATCTCAACCGTAAGTGTTCCTGAAATAATTGATTATATTCAAAATAAGAACGATGAGTTGGAAGAAAATTATCGAAAAGAATTTACTTACGGGAAAATATCTTCATCATTAAATTTTGAAACCGACTTACAAAGATTTCATACACTTTCATTTTTATTATTAAAAATTATTACAAAATTAAGTTCAAAAGATAAATTGTACGTTTCTGCTGTTTCTTTCGGGGACGATAGTTTCTTTATTTCTTTCAAAGACAGCTATGCTTCTTTATCCGAAGAATTATATGAAAAGATTGTCAATTTATTTTCCAAAGAAGAAAAAGTATCATCGGATGTATTCGGGTTGTCTGTGCTTACAATCAGATTAACCAAAGCATTGTTGAATTTGTTAAAAGGCAGGTTCCATAAAGATGAAACGGATAATAAGAATTGCGGATTCGTATTTCCGATAAAATTTAAAATAGGAGAGACCGTTTCTCAAGAACCAAAAATTGAAGTAAAAGAGAAAAAAGCTGCTGTTGAAAAAAAAGAAATTGAAACAAAAACTGAAATAAAAAAATCACAAATTGTTACTGAACAAAAAGCAGTTTCTTCTGCAACCGAGGAATCATTTAATATTGAAACCGTTGAGAGCGAAACTCCTTTTAACGAAGAAAATATTCCGGTTACGCAAACCGATTTGGATTTGTCGGAACTTAAATGCCTGTATATTGAAGACCAGGTAGATTCACAGATATTATTTAAAGTTCAATTAAAGGGACTAAAAGAAATTAAATATGCCGTTAGTTTTGAAGAAGCATTACCCTTGTTGGATTCTAACAATTTCGATTTTATTGTTATGGATATAAATCTTCAGGGGGAATATAATGGATTAGACGCATTAAAGATTATCAAGAAAATGCCGGGTTATGAAAATACACCTATTATTGCCGTAACTGCTTATGTATTACCCGGAGACAGAGAAAAATTTATTGCAACGGGATTTGAAGATTTCATATCAAAACCTATTTTTAGAGAAAAGATGGTTTCAGCCTTAGAAAGAATTTTTATGCACCATGCTTAAAAAATATTTTTTTCCAATTTGAAACTTTTCAACCCGGAGGCCATTTCATTTGTCTTCCGCCCAAAAGATGAAGATGTAAATACTCCACTTCCTGTCCTCCGTTACTACCGCAGTTGAAAACAAGTCTGAAACCTTCATCGGCAATTTGAAAATCTTTTGCAAGTTTATTCGCGGTATCAAATATTTCCGTGAGTATTTGTCCGTGCTCTTTCATATCCAAATCGGTTACTCTCGGTATTTCAATTTTAGGAATAATTAAAATATGTACGGGCGCCTGCGGGTTGATGTCTTTAAAGGCAAGAACATTCTCCGATTCAAATACAATATCAGCCGGTACTTCTTTTCTAATTATTTTCGAAAAAATAGTTTCGCCCATTTTCAGTCTCCTTTTTCAATTCCGTATTTCTTTATTTTGTTGTAAAGATGGCTCCTTTGAATTTCAAGTTGTTCCGCAGTTTTACTGATATTCCAATTGTTCAAATTCAGCTGCTTTAATATAAAAGCACGTTCTGTCTTTTCCTTAAAATCCTGAAATGAATTGCTCTTTATTATTAAATCATCCACAGTGGAGGTAACTTCGGGAAATAAAAAATTAAAATCGTTTTTATCCACTATCTGCTTGTCTATTATTATTATAATTCTCTCAATTATATTGCGAAGTTCTCGTATGTTGCCGCTCCATTTTTGCGACTGTAATAATTCAATTGCTTTCTTTGTAAATTTTACCGGCGGCTTGTTATATCTTGCCGTGATGTTTTTTACAAAGTGCTCAACCAATATCGGTATATCTTCAACTCTTTCTTTTAAAGGCGGAATAAAAATGGGAATAACGTTTAACCTGTGAAAAAGGTCTTCTCTAAAGTTCCCTTTCGAAATCTCTTCTTTTAGATTTTTATTTGTCGCTGCAATTATCCTTACATCCACTTCAATCTTTTTTCCTCCGCCTACTCTTTCGATAGTACCGTCTTCAATGGCTCTTAAAACTTTTGCTTGTGCCTGCGGGCTCATATCGCCGATCTCATCCAAAAACAATGTGCCTTTTTTTGCCAGCTCAAACTTGCCGATGCGCTGTTGGGAAGCCCCGGTAAAAGAACCCTTCTCGTGACCGAATAATTCCGATTCGATTAATTCATTCGGGATTGCGGCGCAATTTACTTCAATAAATGGTTTGTTCTTTCTACTGCTTCTGTTGTGTATTGCTCTGGCAACAAGTTCTTTGCCGGTACCGTTTTCACCGGTTATTAAAACTCTTGTATCAAGCGGGGCTACCTTTTCAATCAGCTGAAGTATATCTGTTATTGCTTTGCTGCTGCCGAGTATTTTCCCGTCGCCCAAAAGTGTTTTTTTTATCTCAACGTTCTCTTCAAGCAGCTCCGATTTTTCCACGGCATTGCGGATACTGATTACAAGTTTTTCCCTGTCGATCGGTTTCTCGATAAAATCAAATGCACCAAGTTTTGTAGCTTTAATTGCGTTTTCCAAACTGCCGTGTGCCGAAATAATTATTACGGAAATAAAAGGAGTTTTGTTCTTAATTTTTTCCAGAACCTCAAAACCGTTCATCCCGGGCATCTGAATATCCAGCAGCAAAGCGGAGTATTCTTTTTCGTTCAACATCTCCAAGCCTTCTTTACCCGAAGTAGCAAAGTCGGCTTCGTAACCTTCGTATTCAAGGATTAGTTTTACGCTTTCGCAAATTCCTATTTCGTCATCTATAATTAAAATTGGTCTCATTGATTAAATCTTAAAAATGTTAATGTTTTTGTTATTAAAATTTGAGAGGGTAAAATATTTTTATTTTTCTTCAGCATTTTGCCGAAAATATTGCCCAAAGAATTTGTCATCATATCCCGTTTGTCAATTGAAGACTGAATCTTAAAATTCTCCTCAAAAACTTCAACAAAATAACCAATTAGGTCTACGAAATCAAAAATGTTCGAACTGTAAGAGATGAACGCACTACCGAAAAAATGTGAGAGTTTATCTTTATCGCCGAATTTATTATTCGGTGAATCGAAGAAAATATTTTTCGGCAAATTCTTATTCTTTAAATTAAATAGAGAATCCCCCACCGATACCAACGGATAATCAATTTTATTAAAAAGAGGAAGTTTCATTGTGAATTCTCTTACGGGTACCAATGCGAATGTTAGCGAGAACAATGTTTCCGAGTAATTGTAATTTTGGTATTTTAAGTGATGAACATAAATTGAGTCAATTAGTTGTAAATCCGTCTTAGTTTTTGATAAATCTTGAAAATAGTCGGAAGAAATGTAATTTGAAATTTGTTCTACGGCATTATATAATTTGCTGTGCTGGGGAAAAATTGATGAAACAAATATTAACGAGATAAGTACGTAACGCATTAGTTTATCATTTTTATTTAGACCAAAAATAAGGAAATCTTTTGTATTGCGGCAGATGTATTGAATTGTGTTTTTTTTGCCGCTACACGCCAAAGGCGGTTAAAAATTCGCGAATATTACGAATTCAATAAAGCAATAGTTCTAATTTATATTTATCGTCAAGTTTGTATAATACCCGTGTTGAATTTTGGTATGCAAGGATTGTTATTCGCAGCTTCAACAGCCATAGATACATACTCCCTTGTAAGTGCAGGGTCAATTATTTCATCAACCCAGAGTCTTGCTGCCGCATAATACGGTGAACTTGCATTCTCGTACGATTCGGTTACTTCTTTAAGTAATTTTTTCTTTGTTTCTTCGGTAACTTTTACACCGCTTTTTTCAGCTTGTTTAAGTTTTATGCTCAGCAGAACATTGCTTGCCTGCGCGCCGCCCATTACGGAAATTTTGGCGGTGGGGTATGCGAAAATAAAACGGGGATCGTATGCTTTACCGCACATTGCGTAATTTCCCGCTCCGAAACTGTTTCCAACTATAATTGTAATTTTGGGTACAACGGAATTGGCAACGGCGTTAACCATTTTTGCTCCGTCTTTAATTATTCCTCCGTGCTCGGCTCTGCTGCCGACCATAAAACCTGTTACGTCCTGTAAAAACAACAGCGGAATTTTCTTTTGGTTGCAATTCATTATAAACCGCGCCGCTTTGTCCGCACTGTCGGAATAAATAACGCCGCCTACCTGCATTTCACCTTTTTCGGTTTTTACAATACTTCTTTGGTTTGCAACAATTCCAACTGACCAGCCGTCAATTCTTGCATAAGCTGTTATTATTGTTTTACCGTAGCCGGCTTTATATTCATCAATCGAAGATTCGTCAACAATCCTTGCGATTATATCGTACATATCGTATTGTTTAGTCGGATCACCGGGAAGTATGCCATAAATTTCTTTACTTGAATATAACGGCGGCTTGGATTCAATTCTGTTAAATCCTGCTTTTTTCCTTTCACCGTTTTTTTCTACTATGCTTCTAATTTGCGCAAGACATTCCTCGTCGTTTTTCATTATGTAATCGGTTACGCCGGATATATTGGATTGCACTTTTGCGCCGCCTAAACTTTCGTTGTCTATATCTTCGCCTATTGCCGCTTTTACCAAATGAGAGCCTGCTAAAAATACGGAACCTTCTCCTTCCACTATCAAAGCTTCGTCGCTCATTATGGGAAGATAAGCACCCCCGGCAACACAAGGACCCATAATTGCCGCAATTTGAGGAATACCCATAGAAGACATTCTTGCATTATTGCGGAATATTCTTCCGAAGTGTTCTTTATCGGGGAAAATATCTTCCTGGAGAGGAAGGAAAACACCTGCGCTGTCTACCAAATAAATTATCGGCAGATTATTTTCCATTGCAATCTCTTGTGCCCGAAGATTTTTCTTGGCGGTCATCGGAAACCAAGCGCCTGCTTTTACCGTTGCATCGTTTGCAACAATCAGGTGTTGTCTTCCGTGAATTTTACCCACTCCGTAAACCGTGCCTGCCGAAGGAGCGCCTCCGTATTCCGGATACATGTTATAAGCTGCAAAAGAATTCAGCTCGTAAAAATCTTTCGGGTCATCCAAAAGTTTATTTATTCTTTCGCGGGCAGTCATCTTTCCCTTAGCCTTATGTTTTTCCAAAGCTTTTTCGCCGCCGCCTAATGAAACTTTTTTCTTCTCTGCTTTTAATTTACGGAGCAAATTTTTTGTGTAATCTTCGCGCTTAAGATAAGTTTCGTCTTCTTTTATTTTATTCCCGATTTTTTTCATTTTAATTTTGTTGTTTACTTTATTAGTCCTTTAATAAATCTCTTGCAATTACAATTCTTTGTATTTCCGATGTACCTTCTCCTATTGTAAGCAATTTAACGTCTCTGTAAAATTTTTCTACCGGATAGTCTTTAATAAATCCGTATCCTCCAAAAATTTGTACAGCATCGTTGGCGGCTTTTTCCGCAATTTCACTTGCAAACAATTTTGCCATTGCTGCTTCTTTTGTGTTTGGAATTCCATTGTCTTTCATTGTTGCGGCTTTATATGTCAATATTCTTGCGGCTTCAATATTTGTGTTCATTTCGGCAAGTTTAAATTGTATAGCCTGAAACTCCTTAAGGTATTTTCCGAATTGTCTGCGTTCGCCCGAATATTTAATTGCAGCTTCCATCGCACCCTGTGCTAATCCGATAGCGAGAGCCGCTATTGAAATTCTGCCGCCTTCGAGAATTTTCATCGCTTGAATAAATCCTTCCCCTTCTACACCTATCAAATTTTCGGCGGGGACTTTGCAATTTTCAAATATTAATTGTGTTGTGTCCGATGCTCTCATTCCCAATTTATTTTCTTTTTTACCCACCACAAATCCATCCGTACCTTTTTCAAGTATAAATGCGGATATTCCTTTCTTCCCTTTATCTTTGTCCGTAATTGCCATTATTACGGCAGTTTCGCCGACCTTTCCGTGAGTAATAAAGGTCTTGTTTCCGTTAAGAATGTAATATTCACCTTCTTTAACGGCAGTGGTTTTCATATTTCCCGCATCGCTGCCGGAGGAAGATTCCGTTAGTCCCCAAGCACCTATTTTTTTACCGGAAGTTAAATCCGGCAGGTATTTGTTTCTTAGGTCTTCGTTGCTGAACGTATAAAGATGATTTGTACATAACCCGTTGTGGGCGGCGACCGATAATGCCAAAGAGGGATCGACTTTTGCAAGCTCTTCAATTACCAGAGCATATTCAACGTAGCCTAAACCTGCGCCTCCATATTGTTCGGGGATTAAAATACCTAAAAATCCCATTTCACCAAGCTGATGCATTATTTCAGCGGGGAATTCTTGTGACTCATCAAATTCCATCACAACAGGTCTTACGGTTTTATCCGCAAAATCTCTTACGGTATTTCTTATTAAAATTTGTTCTTCCGTTAAATCCAAATTAAAAGTTTGTTCCAAAGCTTCCATCCTTTTTCCAATTATTGAATATCTTTAATTTTAAATTGTTCTAAAATATCTTCGGCAATATGATAGGGGGATATATTGCCCGAGATTACTTTTTTAAGAGATAAGAGTAAAGAATTATCTGTCTCGGGATTCCATAATTCATCTTTAATTTTTTCTTCGACAATATCTTTTACTCTTACTTTAATTCTTTCTAATCTTTGTTTATTAAAAAGGTCTTTACTTACCAAATGATTTTTATGCTCATCAATAGTTTTTAGTACATCTTCAATTCCTTGATTCTCTGATGCAACCGTACTTACAATTTTCGGCATGTAGGTTGTCTCATCGTGATAACGAAGAGTTAATATGGTTTTTAAAGCCGAAACCGCTCTATCCGCACCCGGTCTGTCAAATTTATTCAGTACAAAAAAGTCCGCAATTTCCATAAGTCCTGCTTTCATTGCCTGTACCGCATCACCGGATTCGGGAACCAGAATTACAATAGTGGTATCGGCAGCTTGGGCAATATCCAATTCGGATTGTCCGACTCCGACAGTTTCAAGCAAAATGAAATCATAACCGGCAGCATCCATTACATCGGCAACATCGTTTGCCTTTTTACTGAGTCCGCCGAGGCTTCCTCTTGTAGCCATACTTCTTATAAAAACACCGGGGTTATTTCCGATATCATTCATCCTTACCCTGTCGCCCAAAAGAGCACCGCCGGTAAAAGGGCTTGTGGGGTCTACCGCAATAATTCCCACTTTGTTATTTCTTTGAATAAGTATTTTTGTAAGCTGATTTGTAATCGTACTTTTTCCGGCGCCCGGAGGTCCCGTTATACCTACCCTATATGCATTACCGACTTTTGGATAAATAGACTTTAATATCTCTACCGAGTCCTTATTTCCTTGCTCAACTTTGGAAATTGTTCTTGCCAGAGTTCTTCTGTCGTTGTTAAATAGTTTCTCAAAATTCATTTTACATCATTAGTATAAATGGGGATTATTTATAACTATAAAAAGTTATTTAACCAATTTAGCTTCGAAGAAATTGACGGTTTCTTTTAATCCGTCTTCCAATTTTGTTGCAGGCCGCCAATTAAATTTTTTATAAAATTTGTCCGATGTAATAACGCTTCTCAATTGCTCGCCCGGAGCAGCCGGTCCGTGTTTTTCAATTTGTCCGTTATTTATAATTTTATTCAATGTGTTAAATATTTCATTAACGTTTGTCTCTATTCCCGTACCGACATTTAATGTATCCGGCTCTTTGTCTTCAAGCACTTTAACATTAGCATTGACTACGTCTTTTACAAATACATAGTCTCTTGTCTGCGTGCCGTCTCCGTTGATAACGGGTTGTTCTCCGGCAAGCAGTTTGCTTGAAAATATTGCAATTACACCTGCTTCTCCGAACGGATTTTGTCTGGGTCCGTAAATGTTCGCATATCTTAATATTGAATAATTAAGTCCGTACTGTTTGTTGTAGAAGAATAAATATTTTTCAACGGCTAATTTTGAAATACCGTAGGGAGAGAGCGGGGAAGTCGGATGTTTTTCATCTGCCGGAAAATACTCCTGTTCTCCGTATACCGCGCCGCCGGTTGAAGAAAAAATAAATTTTTTTACACCGTTTTTTACGGAATTCTGCAATAAATTTAAGGTACCGATTATATTGGTATTTGCATCGAATATCGGATCGGCTACGCTTTTTCTCACATCCATTTGCGCTGCGTGGTGATTAACCACGTCAAAATGCTGATTCTCGAATAATTCATTCAATGATTTATCGCAGATATCGGCTTTAATAAAAGTCGCCTTAGGATTAACATTTTCTTCAAATCCCGATGAAAGATTATCCAAAATAAAAACATCGTGACCAAGGTTTATATATTCATCTGCTATGTGCGAAGCAATAAAACCGGCTCCGCCCGTAATTAGAATTTTCATAAATTATTTTTCCATGTAAAGATTATTTGTATAAATATAACGCCTTACTTTTTCCGTAACTAAAAAATTAATGGGCTGATTGTTTTGAACCCTCCTCCTAATATCGGTCGCGCTAATGTCAATTTTCGGAGAATTTAAATATACAACAGATTTTGCAAATTTGTTTTCTTTTTGAGCGGCATGAATATCTCTTTTTAAAACTAAGACGGTAGAAAGTTGAATTATTTCTTCCGGTTGTTTCCATGTATCTAATTTTAAAAAGTTATCTTCTCCAATTATCAGTTCCAACTTTTCGTATTTATTTTTTAAGTATTGAAGGGTATTGATTGTGTATGAGATGCCGTCGTTTTGCACTTCGTAATCGGAGGATTCAAAATAAGGGATATCTGTGATTGCCAATTTTATCATTTCCATTCTGTGTTTACCGTCGGCAGAAGTTACATTTGTTTTGTGAGGTGAAATTTTGCACGGAATAAAAATAATCTTTTCAAGGTTCCTGTTTTCCAATACGTATTGGGCACAGATTAAATGTCCCAAATGGATCGGATCGAATGTTCCGCCTAAAATACCCACAGCTTTCATTTTAAAAGTGCCTTATATTCAATAAAAAGATTTGTAAAATTTTCGTGAATTTCTTCGGAGCAAAAATTTTCACTTTCTCTGTTTGAGAGTAAAACATACAGATCTTTGAAGTCGTTTGTACTTTCAATTTTCAATAAATTATTAAAAATAAAGTAATAAACATTATTTGTTTGAACGCTTTTTAAAAACTCATCAAAATTAAAATTTGCTGCGGAAAAATATTCAAATAATTGGTCATCTAAAAAATTAGTGCCGAGATAACATATTCTGTTATCAATTGTTTTACCGATCACCAAGCAATTGCCTTCGTCGGAAAGTAAATCGAACGCACGATTTATATCCTCCGCTGAAAAACCGATAGTATCGGGGAATAATAATAAAACCCTTCTACATTCTTCTGAATTTATATCGAGAAGTTTTTCATAAATATTTTCTTCCGACGAATAATCAATTATTTCAAACGGGTAAGATAAATGTTCAACTATTTCCGAATATGAGCGTTCGGGAGTTAAAACAAATTTTCTTGCAGCTTCAACTTTACCTATTTGTTCGGCGGCATTATTAAACAGATTTGTAAATAGCTGATTCCTATCATTTTCGGTAATCGGAGAAAAGTTATTTGTCTTTTGTCCTGAATTACTATCGGAGACTATGTAAAATAAGCAGGCTTTATTGTTCATTTACTTAAATTTTCACCCAATAAATTTTTTATAAAATTTCTATAATGTTCTACTTCTTTTTCGTAGAATAATTTACTCTTTCCTACCGAATTTTTGTGCTGCAGTTTTCTAAACGCAAGAGTAGTTGCGGCTTTAGTATAAGATTTTCTGATATTTTCTTCAATCCATCCTTTTTTAGTCCGCTGAACGGAATTCAAAATTTTGAGATGAGTTTCGGGTATCAGTCCCAAAGCAACTTCTCCTTTTAATTCGGTAAAAATTATCTTCTTTTCTCTGTTCAACGAAATTGAAAAAATTACAATAAAGATAGCGACGGTAATTATCAGGAACAAAAAACCAAGCAAAGCCGTTGATTCAAAGCTAACGGTTATATTCCAAACAAAGTGAATAAAAATTGCATCGAACAAACCAATCAACGCATAAAATATTTTGCTTTTGGTAGATTTGAATTTAGAATATCCCAACATTGCGCCAAATGTTGCCGTAGCTACTCCGTGCATAACAGCGGAGAATAGAGTTCTTATTAAAACTATAGTTAACCACTGTGAAAGTGTATCGGTATAAGTAATAAAATATAGAAAATTTTCTGTCATTCCAAAACCCAAACCGATGGCACCGCCGTAAATAATCCCGTCGGTTAAATTATCGAATTTTATATTTTTTATCGTAAATAAAAGGAAGGCTCCTTTTGTAATTTCTTCGACTAAGGGTGCAGCAAAAAAAGTTTGGGTCTGTTCCATTATCTGCGAATCTTGGACAAACATACTTAAAAGTTTTAGAAGATAATTTGTACCGATATAAGCTAAAAAAATAGCCCCGACAGCACCCCAAAAATAGTTTAACAGAACCAGACCAAACGGTTCCCTGTCATATCTGTCAAATTGCCAAATTAGTAACAAATAAATTATCATAGGTACAACGGCAATAACAGCTGATACAATAATTATCAATACTTATCCTTTTAGATAATATGAAATTGTTAAAAATTTTATGAATTTTAATTATAATTTATTAAAGTTCAATATAAAAAATAGAATTTTACTACATTATTTTGCAGAACTAAAGTTAGCTTTCCAATAAAAACGAATCGGCGATTCTCTCTTTTATTTCAACGTTTTGGACGGATGTGAGTTTCGATACTAATTTTAGTTTTCTATCGACGCCAAATTGCCCTTAAGTGCTTGTAAAAGCTGATTTTTATTATTTGTAAATTTGATTATAAAACATACTATATTTATATTTTGACTTCTTTTTGCTTAATTTTTGGTTAAAATTATGGTAATTCAAATTTCAAATCTGAGCGACGGAGAATATCATTTTAGTTTTAACGAAAAGGCAGAAGGAATTGGATTATCGGAGCCTTTTTTTGGTAATATTATTGTTGAATCTTTACTCCAAAAATCAAGAAGGCAGATAATTCTAAATTCAAAAATAGAAACTAATGTAAATTTTGAATGTGACAGATGCGGTATTGAATTTGAACGTATATTGGCCAACGAATATAAGTTAGTATATATGTTTGACTCGGAAATAAATGATGACGACGAAGGTGATATTAAGTTTTTATCGTTTAATGCCGATAAGATAGATATAACCCGGGACGTAATAGATTATGCACAATTATCAATACCGATGAAAAAATTGTGTAAAGAAGAATGTAAAGGTTTATGTATTCATTGCGGGAAAAATTTGAATGAAGGAAGCTGTAGCTGCAGCAAAAATAAAATAGACCCAAGATGGCTTCCCTTGGAAAAGTTAAAAAAAAATGTTAATTAAAAAATAATCGGAATATAAATGGCACATCCAAAACGTAAAACATCTAAGAGTAGAAGAGATAAACGTAGAACACATTATAAAGCAACCGCACCGACTTTGAGTACTTGTTCCAATTGCGGCGAAATGAAAATGGCACATCGTGCCTGTCCATCTTGTGGATATTATAATGACCGCTCTATGTTTATTCCGAAATCCGAATAAAAATATAATTTATTAATGGATACAATCCGTACTAACGATTCTAAATGCAGGATAGTTGTTGATGCAATGGGGGGAGATTATTCTCCGCCTAATGCTATACTGGGTTCTATTCAGGCTCTTGAAGAGTCCGATGAATTTGAACTTTATCTTGTAGGTAAAACAGAAGAAATAAAAAAAGTTTTAACCGATAATAATCTTTCCTTTGACGAAGACAAAATTATTCACGCCGAAGAAGTAATTGAGATGGGCGAAAAACCCACTCAAGCTCTTAAACAAAAACCGAATTCTTCCATTGTTGTGGGTGCCAAATTTTTACGCGAAGATAAGGCGGATGCATTTATAAGCGCCGGCGATACAGGTGCGGTTATGGCAGCTTCAACACTGATAATCGGCAGAATTAAAGGAGTGGGAAGACCGACAATAAGTGTCTCAATGCCTAATGAATCCGGGATATGTAATTTATTTGATGTGGGTGCAAGTGTGGATTCTAAGCCGAGGCATTTGCTTGAATATGCTATTATGGGCAGTATTTATACCGAAGAGATAAACGGTATAAAAAATCCTTCCGTCGGTTTGTTAAATGTAGGTAGAGAAGAAGGTAAAGGGAACGAAGTTTCCATTGCCGCCGCAGAACTTATAAAGAAGACTAACCTGAATTTTATCGGTAACGTTGAAGGTAATGATATATTTAAAGGAACTGCAAATGTAATAGTTTGCGACGGATTTGTCGGAAATATTTTAATAAAATTCGGCGAAGGTGTTCTAAGTTTATTTAAACACAGATTTAAAGAATTAGCCGCTGAAAGTTTAATTAATAAAATTAAAATAGGTTTTGTAAGAAGTACTATGAGGGAAGCATTAAAAGATTTCGATTACGAAACACACGGCGGTGCTCCTTTATTGGGAATAAACAAAATCAGCATAATCGGTCATGGGTCCAGTTCGCCGAAGGCTATTAAAAATATGGTCTTGCGTGCAATTGAAATTCACAAAAAAAATGTAATTGAAAAAATTAGTAACTCCATAAAACAATACTCAAACTTAAACTAAATCGGATATCGAATGGCAGACAGAAAAATCAGTGCAGTAATAACCGGGGTTGGAATGTATGTTCCGGATAAAATTTTAGATAACGCATATTTTGAATCTATTGTAGATACCAATGACGAATGGATAAGAACCAGAACGGGTATTTCGGAAAGAAGAAAATTAGAAAACGGTGCTACAAGTTATTTGGCGGCAAAAGCAGCAGAAGACCTTTTAAAAACAAGAAATATTTCAGCCGAAGAAATTGACGTTATTATAGTTGCTACCGTTACTCCCGATATGTTATTCCCGGCTACCGCTTGTTTGGTGCAGGAAAGGTTGGGAGCAAAAAACGCTTGGGGTTTCGATCTGTCGGCTGCTTGTTCCGGTTTTTTATTTGCTTTTCAAACCGGCTGTTCTTTGGTTGAATCCGGGAAGTACAAAAAAGTATTGGTAATCGGTGCAGATAAAATGACTTCGATTGTAGATTACACCGACAGAAATAACTGTATTTTATTCGGTGATGCCGGTGCAGCTGTATTATTGGAACCCACGGAAAATACTTCCGTCGGATTCCAAGATGCCTTATTACGCATCGACGGAAGCGGTAAAGAAAGTCTGAATATGAAAGGCGGTGGAAGTTTGAATCCTCCTTCTCACGAAACCGTAGACAAAGGAATGCACTATATTTATCAAGACGGAAAAACGGTGTTTAAATTTGCAGTAAAAGGTATGGCGGATATTGCTTATGACATTTTGAAGAAAAACGGATTGAGTTCGGATGATATTGCTTATTTGGTTCCCCATCAGGCTAATTTAAGAATTATAAATTCTACCGCAGACAGATTAGGACTGGATAGAGAAAAAGTAATGATAAATATTAACAAATACGGCAATACTACGGCTGCAACAATTCCTCTTTGTCTTGTTGAGTACTATAGAGAAGGTAAATTGAAGAAAGGTGATAAAATAATATTGGCCGCTTTCGGGGCAGGATATACCTGGGGCGCAATATATTTAGTTTGGGATATGTAGTTAAATTATTTAAATGAATTATGGCAAAAGTAGGATTTCTTTTCCCCGGGCAAGGCGCTCAATATATCGGTATGACAAAAGACCTTTACGAAAATTCCGTAGAGGTTAGAGAAATGATTAAAACTGCCGACGACGTTTTGAATATCAATTTATCTGATATTATGTTTAACGGACCGGCTGATAAATTAAAACAAACGGAATATACTCAGCCCGCAATATTTTTACACAGCGTTGTGCTAAGCAGTCTGGCAAGATTATTAGACCCTGTAGCAGCAGCCGGGCATTCTTTGGGAGAGTACTCCGCTTTGGTAGCTGCCGGTGCAATCCAGTTTTATGAGGCAATTCAATTGGTAAGAGCAAGAGGTATGGCAATGCAGCAGTCCGGTACCGATAATCCGGGCACAATGGCTGCCGTTATCGGTTTAACTCCTCGGCAGGTAAAACAGTGTTGCGAAAAAGCTTCTTCGGTTGGAATAGTACAGCCCGCTAATTTTAACTCACCCGGACAAATTGTTATTTCCGGTTCCGTTGACGGCGTGAAAAAGGGGATGGAACTTTGCAAACAAAGCGGTGCAAGATTAGTAAAAGAACTTGTTGTCAGCGGTGCTTTCCATTCGCCTCTAATGGAATCCGCAAAAGAAAAATTAAAAATTGCTTTGGATAAAACAAACATTTATGACTCACGATTTCCCGTGTACGCAAATGTTTCCGCTAAGCCGATAACTAAAAAAGATGAAATAAAAGAAATGCTTTATCAGCAGGTTACTTCTCCGGTAAGATGGGAAGAAATTATTAATAATATGATTGCCGACGGCATAGATGAGTTTTACGAAATAGGTCCGGGCAAAGTGCTGCAAGGTTTGGTTAAAAGAATAAATTCCGATATAAAATGCAAAGGTATTGACAAATATTCCGATCTGGAGCAATACTTGTAATGGCAAAAAAATTTGAGAAAGTAATTAAGGGATTAAAAATTGATCCTATTATATTTACTTTCAAATTCAATTGTGTATGTACCGGTGAGTGCTGCCATTACGGAGTTTATACCGATTCTTTTGAAGCTAAAAGAATTTTAAGAATTAAAAATAAAGTTCTTGATTATTTTGATAGTACGCAATGTACGGATGTCGGCAAATGGTTTGAAGAACCTGAAGAGGATGAGGATTTTGAATCCGGTATTGCAATCGGCACCGAGGTAATTGACGGTAAATGTACTTTTTTAGACGGTAACGGTTTATGCACCCTTCAAAAAATAGCGTTGGACGAGGGAAAACATAAGTGGAAGTATAAACCGCTTTATTGTATATTGTTTCCGTTAACTATTTACGAAGGTGCGCTAACCATAGATGATGAGCATATTGAAAGACTAAAAACTTGTAACACTAATCCGAATACGGAAACGACAATTTTTGAATATTGTACTGAAGAGTTAATACATCTGCTCGGTAAAAGGGGATATTCCGAGTTAAAAAAATACAGGGAAGAATATTTAAACAAACAAAAAGTAAAGAAAAAAAATGTTAAAAAATAAAAATGCATTGGTCACCGGCGGAACAAGAGGAATAGGAAAAGCCATTGTAGTTGATTTGGCTTCAAACGGTTGTAATGTGGTTTTCACATACCACAGTTCGGATGAAGCGGCAAAAAATTTGGAAAAAGAATCTGAAAAATTTGGGGTTAAGATTCTTGGAATAAAAGCCGATGCTTCTAAATTTAATGAAGCGGAAAAATCAATTAACTTTACATTGGAAAATTTTGGCAATTTGGATATTCTTGTAAACAATGCGGGGATAACAAAAGACAATCTGATTTTAAGAATGTCGGAAGAAGATTTTGATTCCGTAATTTCAGCCAATTTGAAAAGTGTGTACAACTATTCTAAATTATCTGTTCGTCAGATGATGAAACAACGTTATGGGCGAATAATAAACATTTCATCCGTTGTTGCACTAATAGGCAATCCGGGACAGGTTAATTATGTTGCATCCAAAGCAGGTGTAATAGGGTTAACAAAATCTTTGGCTCGTGAATTCGCATCACGAAACATCACAGTTAATACTGTTGCACCGGGTTATGTAAGCACGGATATGACAAGCGACTTAAACGATGCCCAAAAAGAGGCTATTATGAGTCAAATTCCGTTAAAACGAATCGCAGAACCTGCTGATATTGCAAAAGTAGTAACTTTTTTAGCCTCATCTTCGGCAGATTATATTACCGGACAGGTAATTGCCGTTGACGGCGGCATGACAATGTAAGCAATTATTTTTTTTGGTACATGTAGAAGCATAATAAATTTATTTTTATATTAAATACAGTTAATCTAAATAATTATAGGAGATAAAAGATGGACGTTGAAGCTAAAGTTAAAGAGATTATTATTGATAAATTAGGTGTTGAAGAATCTCAAATTACACCGGAAGCTTCTTTTACAAATGATCTCGGTGCAGATTCCTTGGATATTGTTGAACTGGTAATGGGTTTTGAGAGTGCCTTCTCAATCTCAATTCCAGACGAAGATGCTGAAAAGATCGGAACAGTTGGAGACGCAATAAACTATTTAACTGAAAAAGTTGGTTAATAAAAATATATAGCCGGAGTATTAAAACTTCGGCTATTCTCATTTTTACTACATTAATTCCATGTATTGCTTTTCGTTTTTAATCGGATTTCATTCCTCCCCTCAAAAGCCATATACAAATACTGCATTCAAAAGTAACTATATTTATAATATCAATGAGGCTGTATTTTGATATTTATAAAATATTTTTACTTGAAACTAAAGTATTTAATTACTCGCAAATCATGGTACAACGTATCCGAATTCATTGATTTAAAAAAGTTTAAAGAATTGGAAAAAGTTTTAGGTTGTAATATTACCAACCCAAGATATTATTTAAAAGCACTGACTCACAGATCATATCTCGAAGTAAATCAAAACGTTTATTCTTCTAATGAAAGACTTGAGTATTTGGGAGATGCGGTGGTTGACCTTGTTGTAGGTAAATATTTGTTCAATAAATTCCCCGATGAAGATGAAGGATATTTAACAAAAACCAGGTCATTGTTGGTAAATAAAAAAGCACTGTACGATGCGGCTAAAAGAATAAATTTGGATAAGTTTCTGTTAGTCAGCGAAAATTTTGAAAAGACACTTCCGGGCGGTTCAAAATCTGTGTTATCGGATGCTTACGAGGCTATTGTGGGTTCAATATTTAAAGATAAAGGATTGGAGAAAGCTGAAGAATTTATTATAGGGTCTTTGCTTAATCCAAGTTTTGAAATTTCAGGTTATTTAGAAGACAACAACTATAAAAGCCAGTTGTTAGAGTATGTACAGAAGCAACGATTAGATAATTTGGAATATATTGTTGTTAAAGAAGAGGGACCGCAGCACAGAAAAATGTTTACTGTTCAAGTAAAAGTAAATCAAGAAATTTGGGGAACGGGTAACGGCAAGAATAAAAAAAGTGCGGAACAGTCAGCGGCTAAAAATGCTCTTCAAAAAATAAAAGCCGCATAGCCAATCTGAATTTTACAAATCATATTTAATATTTATTTGTGTAAATTTATCTTTTATTTATTAATAATTATTGACTAAAAAATATTTGAGAAGTGTAAATGAACAATTTAGATCACCCCGATAAATTTATCAACAGACACATAGGTCTTAGAGAAGAAGATATAAACTCAATGCTGAAATCAGTTGGAGTTTCATCGTTAAATGAACTAATTGAACAGACAATTCCGGCAAACATACGCTTAAAAAAATTACCGGATTTTGATCCCCCTGTTTCCGAATTTCAATTACTCGAAAAATTAAAGAATATAGGAAAGAAAAATAAAGTTTATAAATCCTATATAGGTCTCGGATATTATCCCGCCATCACACCTTCGGTAATTCAGAGAAATATTTTTGAAAATCCGGGGTGGTATACTCAGTACACCCCTTATCAAGCGGAAATCTCGCAAGGCAGATTGGAAGCGTTGATCAATTTTCAAACTGTTGTTATTGACCTGACCGGGTTGCCGATAGCTAATGCATCTTTACTGGATGAAGGGACGTCTGCTGCCGAAGCTATGTCTATGTTTTTTGCAAAACGGAAAAACAAAAATGCCAAAAAGTTTTTTGTCTCAAGTGAATGTTTCCCGCAGACAATAGAGGTCCTTCAAACAAGATCAAATCCATTGGGAGTTGAATTGGTCATCGGTGACCATAAAAACATAGAATTAAATGAAGAATATTTCGGATTGCTTGTGCAATATCCTGCTTCCGAAGGGGAAATTTATGATTACACCGATTTATTCAACCAAGCATCTAAAAAAAATATTTATAAAGCAGTTGCTGCCGATATCCTCGGTTTATCGGTTCTTAAAGCTCCGGGTGAATTTGGTGCGGATGTGGCTGTGGGTAATACTCAACGGTTCGGTGTACCTATGGGATACGGCGGACCCCATGCCGCTTACTTTGCTTGTAAAGAAGAATTTAAAAGAAATCTGCCCGGTAGAGTTATAGGCGCGTCGGTAGATGCTGACGGAAACAAGGCTTTTAGAATGGCATTGCAGACAAGAGAACAGCACATAAGGCGAGAGAAAGCAACAAGCAATATCTGTACTTCACAAGTTTTGTTGGCTATAATTGCGGGTATGTATGCTGTTTATCACGGTCCCGAAGGAATAAGAGCAATTGCAGAACGAATAAATAAATTAACGGTTTTATTAAATAAAGCCCTTACGAGTATCGGTGTTACCCAATCTAACGACAATTATTTCGATACTCTGTTACTTGATATAAACGACGGAAAAAAAATTAGTGATATAAAATCGGAAGCCGAACGCTGCGGAATTAATTTTAGATATTTACAAGATAATAAAATAGGAATATCATTAAGCGAAGAAACAAACTTAGATGACTTGAAAGATATTGTATCTTTGTTCTCAAAAGTTTTTGGCAAAGAAATTGACTCTGTTTCTTTTGAAAAACTTAATCCTGAGTTAAATATAAAAAATCACTTTAAAAGAACCGGTTCGTATCTTACAAGTAAAGTTTTTAACTCTTATCATTCGGAAACCGAGATGACGAGATATATTAAAAGATTGGAGAACAAAGATCTGTCGTTGGTTCATTCAATGACCCCCCTCGGTTCCTGCACAATGAAATTAAATGCGGTATCGGAGCTGATTAATGTATCGAACAGTGATTTTAATTCCATACATCCTTTTGCACCAAAGGAACAAGCCGAAGGGTATGCCGAAATATTTAAAGAACTGAAAAAAGATTTATCAAAACTTACCGGCTTTGTCGAGACTTCCCTCCAACCAAACTCCGGTGCTCAGGGTGAGTTTACGGGACTTATGGTAATAAGAGCCTATCATCACAGCCGGGGGGATGTGAATAGAAATATTGTTCTGATTCCTTCGTCTGCTCACGGTACTAATCCGGCAAGCGCGGTTATGGCGGGTAATAAAGTAGTTGTTGTAAAATGTGATGAGTTGGGCAATATAGACGTTGAAGATTTAAAAGTTAAATTGGAGGAGAATAGAGAAAACATATCGGCTTTAATGGTAACATATCCGTCAACTCACGGAGTATTTGAAAATAGGATTAAAGAAATTTGCGAACTCGTCCATAATTACGGCGGACAGGTTTATATGGATGGTGCAAATCTTAATGCTCAAGTCGGATTAACGAGTCCGGGAGAAATAGGAGCGGATGTTTGCCACATAAACCTCCACAAAACCTTCAGCATCCCTCACGGGGGCGGTGGTCCGGGTGCAGGCCCTATCGCGGTTGCAGAACACTTGGTTAAATTTTTACCCGGGCACAATATTGTAAATGTTGGAGGCGACAAAAGCATTACCGCAGTAACTTCGGCTCCGTGGGGAAGTGCAAGTATTTTGCTTATCTCTTATGCATATATAAAAATGATGGGAATTGAAGGGCTAAAAAAAGCGAGCGAAATTGCTATATTAAATGCAAATTATATTAAAGTAAGGTTAGAAAACGATTACAAGGTTGTTTATCAAGGCGAAAAGAAAAGAGTAGCCCACGAATTAATTTTTGATATACATCCGTTTAAAACTACAGCCGACATTACGGAAAGCGACGTTGCTAAACGTCTGATGGACTACGGATTTCACGCTCCTACGGTTTCATTCCCTGTTCACGGCACATTAATGGTAGAACCTACGGAAAGTGAATCAAAAGCGGAATTGGATAGGTTCTGCGAAGCGATGCTTTCTATCAAAAAAGAAATTGAGGACATTGAACAAGGCATAGCGGATAAAACGGATAACGTAATTAAAAATTCGCCGCATACCGTATTCGATATTTCTGCTGCGGAATGGAAACATCCGTATACAAGAGAACAAGCCGTATTTCCGAAGGATTGGGTAAGGGCCAATAAATTCTGGCCTCCGGTAAAAAGAATAGATAATGCTTACGGCGACAGAAATTTGGTCTGCAGCTGCAATCCGATTGAGGATTACACAGACAAGGTTAATGTTTGATTTTTTAGAGAAATCTCTGCTGATAAAAAATTTAATTCAAATTATTACGCTTATTAAAATATTTCTGGTTTGGGATGAATAAATACGCACTTTTTTTTATATATTTTTTAGCCGGCAGTACATTTGTTTTTTCCCAAAAATCCGATTCGACATTCTATAAAGGTGATTATTCCTTTGTTGTCGACTCAATTTATGTCTCCGGAAATAATACTACCGAAAAGGAAATAATTTTAAAAGAATTAACCTTTGAAATAGGTGATACGGTTACACCTGAAATATTAAAATATAATAAAGAAAGAATTTATAGTTTAAGAATTTTTACAGATGTTAATCTTATACCATTCCGAAAAAATAACAAGCGTTTAATAAATATAAATGTAAAAGAAAGCTGGTATATTTATCCGATTCCTTTTTTACACCTTAAAGATAGAGACTGGGATAAACTTTCATACGGTTTGTCATTATTGGTATTTAACTTTAGAGGAAGAAACGAAACCGTATCTTTCAGCGGTGCCTTGGGCTATGACCCCAGCCTGAGATTATCTTATAGAATTCCCTATTTAATTTTAAAACATAATATTTCATTAAACGTAAGTTTGAATATTCAAAAAGTAAGGAATAAAAGTAATATTGCCAAAAGATTATACGGGAGAGATTTTGACCAAAATGTGTATTCGACTTATCTTACAATAGGTAAAAGATTAAATACTTTCAACAGAATTTCATTCAGCGCAAGTTTCAGTTCTATAGAATTTCCCTCGTTTATAAAGGGTATTTCCGCTTCCGATAATAGGATTGATAATTTATTTTCAATTGCTTTTAATTACAAATTCGATAATAGAGATTTGCATCAGTTCCCGAGTGAAGGATTTTATGCATCGTCTTTATTCCGGTTAAAAGGATTGGGCATTGACGGAATATCGTACAGGGTATTGAATTTGGATATTAGAAAGTACTTTAAAATTAATGAAGACTTAACTTTTAAATTACGTTTTGCTTCAAGAAATACTTTCGGTAATTTAATTCCTTATTATGACAATTCCTTTATTGGATTTAGCGAAAGAATAAGAGGACACTTTAATCAAGAATTAGAAGGGAATAATTCATACATCGGATCAACCGAGATAGATTACGCATTATTTAAAGACATAAATTTAAACTTGGATTTTATACCATTAATTCCAAATCGTCTTCTTAATTATAGATTTGCCGTGTATCTGCAGTTGTTTGCCGATACGGGCACGGTACAAAACAAAAACGAATCCTTAAGCATAAACAAATTGAACTCAGGCTACGGAGTAGGATTAACACTCCTTTTTCTGCCTTACAATGTTTTAAGATTTGAACGTGCCTGGGATGAATTTGGAAACCCGGAGTGGATATTTGATGTCGGAGTATCTTTCTAACATAGAACTCTATTTTACCGAACCCAAGAATATATCGGATAACTATTTGATAATAGACGGTTCGGACGTAAAACATATTCAAAAAGTTATGCGTCATAAAACAGGCGACATTTTGTTTGTTACAGACGGTAAAGGTAAAATTTACGAAGGTGAAATAGTAGAAACAGGAAATGATAAAGTTAAAATTAAAGTTACCGGTATTAGAAGATATACCGAAAGGTTTAAAAATATAACAGTATGTATGCCGAACTTAAAAAAGTCGGATAGACTTGAATTTGCATTGGAAAAAGCAACTGAACTGGGAGTAACAAATTTTATTGTTTTTAACTGTAAAAGGACGATCGCTAAAAAAGTTAAAATTGAAAGGCTGAACAAGATTATTCTCTCGGCAATGAAACAGTCTTTAAACAGCTATCTGCCGAACATCACTTTTTATCCTTCGCTTTCATTTTTGAAAGATACCGATTCTCAAATTATTTTATTTGACCAAAATAAAGCAAATGAGTTTAAAGGTTCCGCCTTAAACGCAGATAAAGATTATTATTTTCTCTTTGGTCCCGAAGGAGGATTCGAAGAAGGGGAAATACCCTCGGATATGACAACTTATAGTTTTAAATTAGCGGCAAACAGGCTCCGTACTGAAACGGCCGTAGTTTGTGCAGTATCGAAACTATCAACTTAATTTTAATTACTCTCGTTTCTATTTTTCATTTCAAATTGAAAAGAATGATAGGATGGGTGTATGATTGGATGTTATTAAGTCCTATTTGTTCCAACCAATCAATCAATCATTCAATCATTCAATCATTCAACCATTCAACCATGCAACCATTCTTCTAAAAAAACTTGTAATTATTTCACAAAAAAAAGGAGGACCGTT
>CAZAOG010000006.1:42961-44299 GCA_964486645.1 uncultured Ignavibacteriaceae bacterium
CAACCATTCTTCTAAAAAAACTTGTAATTATTTCACAAAAAAAAGGAGGACCGTTACCGGTCCTCCTTAATATTTTCTAAATATTATTTAGAATTAGAGATTTACACGGAAACCTAAATTAAATATTCTAGGTATTCCCATAAATACTTCTGCGTCATCAGCTTTGTGATTTTTACCGTCGGTTTTGTAAGCGTTAAATCTACTGTTGTCAAGTGCATCCGATACATATAATTTATCGAATACATTGAATACGTTTGCAAATAATTGCACGCCAACACTTTTTAGATTTAACGGCAAGTTATAGCTGAAGTGGAAATCAACTAAACCGTAATTTGGAATTTTCCAGCTTTGTCCGCGGTCAGCAGGATCGGATCTGCTTAACGGATCCCAATTTGCATAATATTCTGCATAATATTTATACACAACCTGTGCGGTCATTCCCGAAACAGGGAAGAAAGAAGCGGCTAATGCAACCTGTGTTTGTGGAGCATCGCCTACTTTAATACCGTCTAAGTATAGGTTGTAAGTTTTTTGAATCGGTGTACCGGTGGTTGAATAGTCAGTGTAGAGACCGCCCGGATCGTTAGTGAGGTTCCAGCTTCCGATAGAAGCGGCACCGTCAACTCTGAAATAACGATTTGGCTGCCAAGCACTTTCTATTTCAATTCCCGAGTTTTTCTGATTTACACCTGATAAGAATAGAAGACCGTCCGAGCCGTCGGCATTTCTAACAAATTTTGTGAAAGAACGATCTTTCCATTGTGTGTAATAATAGTTTATTTTAGCTGTAATTTTACCGTCTGCCGAACGAAGATTTAAACCGAATTCGTAAGAATTAAATTTTTCGTTTGCAGGATTTCTTGCAAGTGCGCCTGTAACATCATTAATGACGTTATCAAAAATAGGTACTTTACGAACCCAACCGATATTAGCAAAAAGATCAACATTTTCGGAAGCACGGTAACTTACACCGCCCTTCAATTGGTATCCGTTGATGAAATCAGATTTCACGTATAATTCACCGCCGGTTTTAGGATCTTTTTTAAAGTGGTTAGTATAATCATATTTGATTGTTGACCAACCGTATGTTGCATAAAGTGTCCAATTCTTTTTGGTGTATTCGCCTTGTCCGTAGAGACCTAACCAGTTTACTGTGTTAGTATTAAAATAGACAATCTTGTCGCCTAATTTTTTCAACTGTTGACTTGGAGAGTCAAATTGATTTGCAGTATTTTTGTAATAAGTACCTCCTAAAAGGTCTCTTACTTCACGGAAATGCTCTATTTCTGCTTTTCTCCAGTCAACGCCGAATGATACTTTGAAGCTTTTTGAAATATT
>CAZAOG010000006.1:44399-46869 GCA_964486645.1 uncultured Ignavibacteriaceae bacterium
GTACCGGAACCGCCGCCTTTACCGCCTGACCAGTAAAGAGTGGTATACAAACTTGTCTTGTTTGATAATTGTGAATACCAGTTAAAGTTAACAATAGGTTTGTGGAAATAGTTCTCTCTCTCGTTGATAAAGTTCTGATCATATCTGTTGTGAGTACCGCCGTTCCACCACTGTTTGCCGGTGTATGATGAACTTACTTTATTCCAGTTCTGGTTGTAAAGTCTTCCGTCTTTGGCTTGAGGAAATTTAGAAAATGCAGCCTGGTTGTAATCTGAGAGTCCGCTTGCATAAGAATGACTGTAAGCTGCAATATTTTGTTTGTAAAGATTCTGTCCGTGTCTTTGAGGAGCGCCGATAGCATATAATTCAATTCTGTTTCTGCTGTTAACATTATATGTTGCGCCAAAATAGTATGCCCAAGAATCCGTCCAGGTTCTTAGAATTGTACCGTCACCGGTTTTTCTTACAATTAAACCGTTAATTGCAAATTTCTTGTTCACTAAGCCCGAGTTGAAAGAAAGAGTTGATTTCAAGAAAGCGTCACTGCCGAATTCTTGTTTATAATTAATCCCGAATTTTTGAGCTGTAGGATCAGTTATAATATTCATAGTACCGCCGATTGACGGTGTAGCAAGGTTAACTGCACTTAATCCTCTTTGTACTTGAATTGAAGAAGTAGCGTCACCAACTCCGTCCCAGTTTGACCAGTAAACCCATCCGTTTTCCATATCGTTTACAGGGACACCGTTTATCATAATTGCAACGTTTCTTTGGTTAAAACCGCGAACGTTTACTCTTGCATCGCCTGCACCGCCGCCCTGCATTGTAGCGTAAACACTTGGGGTAGTGTTCAATACCATCGGTATATCTTGGGAACCTAACATAAGTTCCATGTCTTTTTTGGTAACGGTACTAAAAGCAACAGGTGTCTCACGTTCTTTTGCTCTGTCTGCAATTACACTCAGTGAAAGCGTAAATTCCGTTACTGTAAGATCAAAATTTATCTCGGTATTATTGTCAAGGTTAAATTTGACTTCTTGGGTAGCGTAGCCAATATAACTGGCTCTTAACGTGTAGGTACCTGCCGGAGCAGTTATGGAATACTTACCGTCTTGGTCTGATGCAGCACCGAGATTTGTACCCATTAATACGACGTTTGCCCCTATTAATTTTTCACCCGTTTGTGCGTTAGATACTACACCTGACACAGTATAATTTTGTGCGTACAGTGTTGTAGCGGTTAGCACAAGGGTAAATACGAGGAATTTGTATAGTTTAGCCATAAGATATGACTCCTTGTTTGTTATGGATAAAACAATTAATTAAAGACTCACTCATAGAAAAAATGAGGTAGTTTTTCTTATAGGATAGAAAAAACTCGCTAAGCGAGAGGGGAATTTTGTTGTAAAGATATTGTATCAATTTTCCAATAATTATATTCTATTTATTTTAAGATACTTATATTAAATTTTAAGCTGAAAATAACAGCATTTCAAAAATTCTTAATCAACATTGGACAACATAATAAAAGTTATAATATAGGGCAAGGGATAAATTTAAAACATCCTTTTTTTTAAATATTTAACATTTACTTAATATTGGAAATAATAAATTTCAGTAAAGCTAATTTATTCGCAGCAGCTTTTGTCATTTGAGGCATTTCTAAATTTTCTTACGGCAAGTCCTACTACAAAAATAACCAATACTATTAATATTAAAATTTTCATAATCTAAGATATATAATTATACGGGTTAAATCATGTTTCCGTGTTCTCTGTTTCCTCCGCGGTGGGTAAACCATACAGCAGAGGGCACAGAGTATACGGAGGTAATTATATTAAATCTTTTTTCATTTTTTCAAATTCTTCTTTGGTGATTTCTCCTTTGACATATCTTTTTTTCAAAATATCCAAGGGAGTCTCTTCTTCAATATTATTATTGGTACGACCGGGAAAATCTCGATTGCTGAATTTTACTACAATCCATATAATTAAAGCAAATACTGCAATCCAAAATATCCAACCAAACCACATACCTCCAAATATTCCATTCATCATAATTTATCCTCCTTGCTTTTTTATTTTAGAAAATATTGAATTATCCCGTATCCTTTTTGTTAAATAAAATACAAATAAAGGCAAAGTTAACATTTGTAAAACGGGAGTAAGCCCGACATTAAATAATTTAATTCTCGGCATAATATTATTATAACTCCACAGGTCCAATCTTATTGCAGCTAATTCAACTATAACTGAAAAAATTAATCCGATTATGAGCAAGTATAATAATTTGTTAAATCCGATATTAATGAACCAAGTTGTTTTTTTGAAAATTATTATACCGATAAAAAAAATAATTAGTATCATAATTGCATCACCGAAGCTGGCAATCAAGCACAACAAAGTATTTGTCAGCGTTAAATGATAGTTAAAATAAAACGGCATTTGAAGCATTTCCCATACAAAATTTA
>CAZAOG010000006.1:46969-59744 GCA_964486645.1 uncultured Ignavibacteriaceae bacterium
TTGAACCTTGAAATTAAATAGAAAAGAGTTCCGTATCCGCAGCCTACATCAAGAATATTACCGCCTTCATCGACATATTCCGCAATTATACCTGCAATTGTGTAGTGCCTCGGTCTTTGTTCCACGAAATGAAGGAACTCCCAAGATCGGTCTTTGTATAATATTTCCCAATCTTTTTGGTTATTATAAATAAATAAGTTTTTTAGGTTCAGCAATTCTCTTTTAAGCCTACCCATATTATACCTCTAAGATTAATTAAAGTTTGGTTTTTTAAAATCATAAATATTTTCTGTCTGTTGCCGCTATGTTATTTTGTCTCAAATTTTAATCTGTATTAGGTATAAGTTATTCTACTTATTAAAAATGGCAGAATGAATAAAAGACAATTACCCTAAACCGAAATGATATTGTTTAAAATAATTTCTTCATAATTTATGCTGTTTTAACCCTGCAAGTCTGCGGTCATTTTAATTTCCGAACTCATTTTATAGATACTTTAATAATCCGTCAACTGCCTGTCCGCAGTAAGTCGCCGTCTATGTCGAAACAACTTGGTTCCGACATACTATGGAAGGTAGGACGGATTGCATAACTAAATTTTTATTTTTAGAAGTTACTGATTATAATTTTAAAGAATAATCTTTATAAATGCTTAACAAATTTTTTCTTTATCTTCGTTTAATTCTTTTACTGTAAAAAAATAGTCTACCGCGTTTCCTGTCGTTCCTATTTCGCTTACTATTTTTTTAACTTTTCCTACCGAACATTCATCACAAATTAATTCTATTAATGATATTTGAGAAGTAGGTTTAAAATATTCAGTCACTTTAATCTCGTCAATACCTATTTTTTGAAGTTCATCAACTAACCAGTGAACTCTTAATGTGTTAATATATGCCTCTATCTTTTTGATAAATTACCTCACTTACAAATAGCTCTCATTTTTTGCTAATCGTACATTTAATACTAAAATATGCATAAAAAAAATAAATAATATTAATTTTACAATAATTTTTTATATGATGCCATTTTATTAAAACGCTTTTTTAATTATTTAACTTTGAAACCATTTTTTAATAGGTTCTCTTTAGCTTTTACTAATGTTACTTCTTTAAGTTTCATTCCGCATAAAGAACATTTACCGGGAGTATCGGATATAACATTCCAGTCCATAACATCTTGAAATACCTTACCGTCCTTGTTCTTATCAATTGCCTTCAAATCAATCACACCTTTACGGATTATGGATGTCTTATTTTTCATTTTTGTTTTAGTCGATGATTTCATTTTGGAGTAATCGTTCATTCTTATATGATTTTTCGTGTTCTCTCTCATCTTTTTGGAAGAGTCAACCATTGATTTTTTATCGGCGAGCAAATGGTCTTTCTTGCTTGCAGTCATTAAAGTTTTGTTTGAATCATTCATAGTAATATTATTCATTTTCATTTTTTGTTTTTTCATTTCTATAATATTTACATCCACATCCTTCTTAAAAGCTTTATTTAACTTGTTTTGCGAATAAGTATGCCCAATAATTAATATTAAACTCATTAAGGATGTTAACGTTATTTTTTTAATTATATTTTCCATTTTTTCCTTTTGTTTAATTGTGTAAAGTTAAAATCAAACTCTTTCAATTATTGATTTCAAATTAGTTACAAATATTTTTAACACTTTCTCATTATTATTAAAGACTATCGAAGTCATTTACTTTACCGGTTTTAATTCTCACTGCTTTATCAATTGGGGAGACGAAGATCCACCCGTCTCCGCTTTTTCCGGTATGAGCGTATTTTGCTATTATGTCCACCAATCTATCACTGTCCTCATTGTTGCATACCAGTTCTAACTTAACAACGCTGCTGTATTTTTCTACAAATTCAATCGAATAATTGAAAGATTCTCTATCCGCCCAATCTGCCAAAGCATTTGCATCAATAATTGTCATACCTTTTACTCCTGCTTCTACCAATTTTCCGATTGTTATGTCGGCTTTATCATTTCTTATATATGCGATTATTGTTTTCATTTCAATTAATCCTTATAAAGTTTCTGCTATCATATTGTTTTTTTTCATTTCTCTCATTTTTATAATATAAAAAACCGCAGGAAATATCGTTAATTCCATTATCAAACTTGTGAATATTCCTCCAATCATGGGGGCTGCAATTCTTTTCATAACATCGGCGCCGGCTCCGTGTCCGATTAATATAGGAAGAAGACCGAAGAAAAGAACAGTTACCGTCATCATTTTAGGTCTGATCCTTTTTACGGCACCTTCGAATATTGCATTTTTTAAGTCTTTAAAAGATTTCAAATCACCTCTTTTTTTCCAATTATCGTAAGCAATATCCAAGTATAAAAGCATTATTACACCGGTTTCGGCGCTGACACCTAACAGGGCGATTATTCCTACCCAAACCGCGACGCTCATATTGTATCCGGCAAAATAAAGGAACCATATTGCCCCTACCATTGAAAAGGGGAGAGCAAGAAGAATAATTCCTGTTTTAACAAACGATTTAGTATTAAAGTACAGCAGTAATAATACTATAAGCAATGTTAGAGGAATAACCAGTGTTAATTTTTTAGCCGCTCTTTCCATATATTCATACTGTCCGCTCCAGATAAGAGAGTAACCCTGAGGGAGGTTAATTTCTTCTTTCACAATCTTTTGTGCATTTTTTACGTATGTCCCTACATCTATATTTTCAAGGTCAATATATACCCAGGCATTCGGTCTGGCATTTTCTGATTTTATTACAGGAGGACCTTTTTTAATTATTAGAGTACCTAATTGTTCCAACGGTATATTTCCGCCGCCTTTTAACGGTACCAATACTCTTCTTAATGCCTCAATATTGTTCCTGTAATCCCGCTGGTATCTTAAATTGATAGGATATCTTTCAAGTCCTTCCACGGTTTTGGTTATGTTCATACCGCCTACGGCAGACATAAACACATCTTGTACGTCGCCAATTGTAAGTCCGTATCGTGCAATTGCTTTTCTGTTAATATCAAAATCAACATAATTGCCTCCGGCAGCACGTTCTGCGTAAACGGAGCGGGTGCCGGTTATTCCGTGTACCACTTGTTCGATGTTTTTGCCAATTTTTTCAAGGACATTAAGATCAGGTCCGGAAATTTTAATACCGACCGGAGTTTTAATTCCTGTTGAAAGCATATCAATTCTGGTTTTGATCGGCATTGTCCATGCATTTGTAACACCGGGTATTTTAATGGCTTCATCCAGTTTATCTATTAATTTTTTAACGGTCATTCCTTTAGCCCATTCGTGTTGGGGTTTTAGTTTTATAGTAGTTTCCAACATTGAAAGCGGAGCGGGATCGGTTGCAGTTTCGGCTCTGCCAATTTTACCAAAGACACTTTCCACTTCAGGGAATGATTTTATTATTTTATCCGTTTGCTGTAATATTTCCTTGGATTTTGTAATGGAAATTCCGGGCAATGTTGTCGGCATATAAACTAAATCGCCTTCATATAGCGGAGGCATAAATTCAGAACCTAACTTTTTGTAAGGTATAACCGTAGCAATTACAATTATTGCAGCTGCTATTATTACCCACCATTTTTTATGGAGTACAAAATCTACAACGGGGTGGTAAATTTTCATCAAAAATTTTGTGATGGGGTTATCTTCTTCTTTTTTCATTTTACCGCGTATCAAATATCCCATTAATACCGGGATAATAGTTATCGCAAGGATTGCACCTGCTGCCATCGAATACGTTTTAGTATATGCAAGAGGTTTGAAGAGCCTTCCTTCTTGCTGTTCTAAAGAAAAAACAGGTAAAAAAGAAACGACGATTACTAAAAGAGAGAAGAAAATAGAAGGTCCCACTTCCTTTGAAGATTCTAAAATTACAGCCCAATGGGGTCTTTGTTTTTCTTTAGGAAGAAGTTGGTTTTGCAATATGTGTGAATGTGAGTTCTCCACCATTATTATTGCGGCATCCACCATGGCACCTATGGCTATTGCAATGCCGCCCAAGGACATTATGTTGGCATTAATTCCTTGCAATTGCATTACTAATATTGCCGCTAACACTGCCAAGGGAAGTGAAATTATTGCTACAAGCGAACTTCTAAAATGCAGCAGAAATCCAATTATTACAAGTGCTACAATAATACTTTCTTCTATTAATTTATCGGTTAAATTATCTACTGCATTTTCAATCAACGTTGATCTGTCATAAGCAGTGATAATCTTTACATCTTCGGGTAAAGAAGCCTGCAATTCTTCAAGCCTTTTTTTAACCCTTTCAATTACCGCTAAACCGTTTTCACCAAATCTTTGTATTATTATTCCGCCAACAGTCTCACCTTCACCGTTCCAGTCTGCAACACCTCTGCGTAACTCGGGACCAATATCAATAAATGCTACATCTTTTAAATAAATAGGCGTCCCTGTATTTTTATTGGTTCCTATAGTAATGATTTTTATGTCGTCAATATTTTTTATGTACCCCAAACCTCTGACCATGAATTCGGTTTCTCCCATTTCCATAAGTCTTCCGCCAACGTCATTGTTACTTCTCTTTATCGCTGTTTTTACTTTGCTTAACGGAATATCATAAGAAGCAAGTTTTATAGGATCGATATTCACTTGGTATTGTTTTACATATCCGCCTATACTTGCAACTTCGGAAACACCGGGTATTGCAGTCAGTTCATATCTTAAAAACCAATCTTGAATTGAACGTAATTCCTGCAGGTCTCTTTTATCGGATTGTAGTACGTATTGATAAACCCAGCCGAGTCCCGTAGCATCGGGACCAAGTTGGGGTGCAACCGATGACGGTAATTCTTTTTGAATGGAACTAAGATATTCCAATACTCTGCTTCTTGCCCAGTAAATATCCGTTCCGTCCTCAAAAATTATATAGACCATGGAAAAACCGAAAAAGGAATAACCCCTGACATCGACGGCATAAGGTACCGATAACATTTTTGTGGTTAAGGGATAAGTTACTTGGTCTTCAACTATTTGAGGACCTTGTCCGGGAAATTCAGTAAAAATTATTACTTGTACATCGCTGAGGTCAGGTATTGCATCTATTGAAGTATTTTTAATTGCCCAGATACCGGCAAAAAAGAGTGCCGTTGTTAATATTATAACTAATAATTTATTGTTTATTGACCATTCGATGGTTTTAGAAATAAATCCTTCTTTAGGTCCGGTAGATGTAGTCATTTATTGTTCTCCAAATATTACTCTGTTCTTTCTGTGTGCTCTGTGGTTGGGTAGAGTTATTAACCGCAGAGTTTACGGATGAAGCAGAGATCATTTAAACTTAAATCCGTGTTTTTTTAAATTTTCTTTTACTTGCTTAATTGTGAATTCTCTTAAAGTCATACCGCATTCCGGACAAATACCCGGTTTATCGGATATAACATTCCAATCCATAATATCTTGAAATAATTTTCCGTCTTTGTTTTTATCAATTGAAGCAACATCTATTATGCCTTTTCTAATAATACTTTCTTTTATGGTCGTGGTTTTATCGGTAAAGGATTTATTTTTTTTCATTTTAGATATTTTTGCAGTCTCTGCATCCATATTCATTTTTTTCTTAGCGGTATCTTTATTAAATGGTCTGAATTGGTTTAAAGCGGCTTTTAAATTACTTTCCGAATCAATTAAGAATTGAGATGATATTACAATTCTTGTTCCTTCGTCTAATCCTTCCAAAACTTGGAAATATCCCTTTGCATTTTCTCCGAGTTTCACTTCAACGGATTTGAACTTACCGTTACCTAAAGCTATAATAACAATATTTTTTTGTCCGCTTCTAATAACCGCTTGTTCGGGAATTAAAGGGTGATTACTTAAGTCTTTTCCGCTTATGTCAATTGTTGCAAACATTGAGGGCTTTAATTCATTATTATAGTTTGGAATATCGAACCTGACCTTAACTGTTCTCGTCTTAGCATCCAAAGTAGGATAGATAAATGTTATTCTGCTGTTAAATATTTTACCCGGGAAAAAATTAAATTTTATTTCGGCTTCGGCGCCTAATTTTATTTTGGATAATTCGTACTCGTATATATCGGCAATCAGCCAAAGATTTTTTAAGTCCGCTATTTTAAACAGCGGCGTACCGGGATTTATTTTTTGACCTTCAATTACATTCTTGTGTATTACCGTTCCGTTAAACGGCGCATAAAGCGTCATAAATTTTTTTACTTTTTTTGTCCTTTTAAGTTCGTCTATTTCTTTTTTCCTAACGTCCAACAATCTAAGTTTTTGTATACTGTTTTCTATAAGGTCTCTTCCGGATTTTGAAATACTTTTATTTAGACTGTTAATTACGTTTTCGCCGTAAGAAACGGCAGTTAAAAATTCTTGTTGAGCGGCAACTAATTTCGGGGAATAAATATCGATTAACTTTTCACCTTTTTTAACTTTTTGTCCCGTATAATTAACATATAATTTCTCAACCCAACCGCCCGCTTTTGTGTTTACTATAAATTCTTTTCTTTCATCGGTTCTTAGTACGCCGTTAGTTACAACAGAAGTTTTTAATGTCTTACTCTCAATTACTTCTGTTTTTAAGTTCATATTTTGTTGGAGTGTACCGTCAATACTTACCAATCCTTCACTTCCTGTTTCATCTTCGTAAACGGGCACTAAATCCATCCCCATTCTTGATTTACCCGGTTTATCATATATTTCGGTAGGATTCATCGGAGCTTTCCAATAAAGTACTTTTCTTTCTTTAGTCGTATTATTTTTTGTTGTGTCTTTTTTAGATACTCTATTGCCGTTATTGTTAAAGAATAACCAAAAAATTACTATACCTGATATTATTCCTACAGCGATAAAAATTAGGTCTCTCTTTTTCACAATTATTACTCCGTTAATTAATTTGTTAAATCTTCCTGTCGGCAGACAGGCTTGTTCCGATTAAAAATTCTAAGTCGGCTATTAGTTTTAAATAACTTGTTTTTAACCTGTATAAATTTGTTTCGATTTTAAAAAGTTGACCTTGCGCGTCTATCACGTTTATAAAGTCAACTTCATTTACTTGATAACTTGCAAGAGCAGATTTGAAATTTTGTTGAGCTTGAGGCAGTAATCCTTCTTCAAAAAGATTTATTCTTTCTTTAATAGATTCTATCTCTGCTAAATAAGAACCGAATCTGCCGTCAAGAAATTGTAAAGCAGTTGAATATTGTTCTTCGTATAATTTTTGAAGCGAAAGCGCTTCTTCAACTTTTGCCGTAACTTTTCCGCCGTAATTCAGGGGCAAAGAAATGCCGAGAACGAATGTTATCAGATTATTTAAATCTTTACCTGTTGCAGACAGTTGATCTCTAAAAGAATATTGCACGCCCAAACTGAAATTGGGGTAAAAATCTTTTCGGGCAACTTTTTGTCTTAATTTTGCTTTTTCTACCGAGAGCCTAATACCTTTTAAAAATGGTCTGTTTAACTTGGCAAGTTCTCTTAACCGATTTGAATTTATTGAAATCGGTTTAACTTTATCAATAAGTTCGGTTTTTATATCGGAATTTTCATCTTGCAATAAATATGCGTTTAATTTAGACAGAGCTGATTTTTCCCTGCTTTTTAAGTTTTCAATTTTATCCGATATTTTAGTTATTTCCAGTTGAACTTTTACTAAATTTTGCTGAGTTGCCGTTGAAACCGAATATTTCACTCCCACAACATCTTTAATGTCTTTTAAAAGTTTTTTAGACTCATTTGCATAAAAAATGGCGCGGCGAAAGTAATTCAAGTTGTAATAACTTTTTGTAACCGATTCTCTTATTTTATTTATTTCATCATTTATTTCCTGGTCGATTATTAATGTATCAATTGCTATTGCATCTTCAAGAGCCGATAATTTACCAGGAAAGGGAAATTTTTGTGTGAGTCCGATCACCTTTCTTGTCATCGGATCAGCATCAAATGTGAATGAACTTGACGGCAGATTTGTAAGTGCGAGTGAGAGCATCGGATCGGGCAAGTTGGATTTTTGATCAATTTTATTGAAAGCAATGTTTCGTTTAGCCCTTAACATTTTAATTCGGGGACTCACCTCTATGCTTCTTTTAATTATTGATTTCAGCACCGAATTATTTTGCTGGGCGGATATAAAAAATGTATTTGATGCAATTATCAAAACAATTATAATGAGTTGTTTTTTTATCATAGATTCTTCCTTGATGCGGTCCTCCGTTTACTTAATATTCTTTTTAAATTTTAGTAATGTATTAACAAGAACGGTTGTTAAGCTTAGGTATAAGATTAATGAAATAAAATGCATGGTAAATCTAATATCAGCCACCTGTACAGACTATTACAACAGATTCAGTGATCCTTCTTGTTTACAAAATTTTACTCGGTAGTTTACAAGTAAGTGATTTTTGTAAAACTGAAGAAAAACGTAACTCTTAAATTGATAAGTGCAGAAAATGCTTCCTTTAAACGGGATTTTTTTATCCCTTAAAATAGGCTGGAAGCTTTAATGGTTTCCACTAACAAATTGGACTAAAGATCTGCTATATTTAATTTTTATGCAATAGCCCGGATTTTAAATAATTGTCCTAAAATTATAGTTGGAGACTTATAAATTCTTTTAATTAAAATAATTCTTTTCATTTTAAATTTTCAGAAGTCTCAACTGAAAAATATTAAACTTACAACTCAAGGTTTATGCCAAAATATAAAGGAGAAAAATATTCTGATAATGGAATAAAAATTAGATGTGAGTTTAAAGTGTTTTAAATAATTTAAAATGATTTTTAAGAAGTTTAAAATATCAAATGTTCTCAAGCTAATCAAGTTTTCTTGTAACTCGATAATCTTTTTGTATAATTGAATTTAAGGTTAATAAAAGCAAGGAATATATCGGGCTTTTTCAAGCGGGAACTATGGATATCTCATTTCAGTTTGTACTTTATAAGTAAACCATAATTATTCGGTTTTGATATTATATTTCTCAATTTTACTGTAAAGAGTAGGTAACGATATTCCAAGAATTTTATGTGCTTTTTGTTTGTCCCATTTTAAGTATTGTAAAACGGATTCAATATGCATTTTTTCCATTTCTTCGAGACTTAATGTTAAAAAATTATTACCGGAGCTGAATGTTGTTTCTGTTTCCCTCAATAAAATATTTTCTTTGGTTAAAACGTCGTCGGTGGAAAGAACAATTGCCTGCATCAGTGTATTTTCCAAATCCCTTACATTGCCTACCCAATTATGATTTTTCAATATTTCCATTACGTCGTCCGGTACTTTATTTACATTTTTATGTAATTCGGTATTGATTTTTCTCATCAAATGTTTTACAAGCAAGGGTATATCTTCAATTCTATCTCTTAGAGGGGGGATATCAATTGACACAACCCTTAATCTATAATATAAATCTTCTCTAAATTTTCCTTGGTTAACCAATTCGGCAAGATTTTTATTTGTAGCCGCTACTATTCTTGCGCGCATCGGTATTAAAGATTCTCCGCCTACACGTTCAAATTCTCTTTCCTGCAGAACTCTCAATAATTTAACCTGTAAGTTCTGTGAAATTTCCGAAATTTCATCGAGAAAAATTGTACCTTCACCGGCTAATTCAAATTTTCCCTTTTTATCTTTTACCGAACCGGTAAACGAACCTTTAACGTGACCGAACAACTCGCTTTCTAATAATGATTCGGTTAAGGCCGTACAGTTGACGGCTATAAACGGTTGTTGTTTTGTAATTCCGCAGTAGTGGATGGACCTTGCAACTAATTCTTTACCCGTTCCGCTTTCACCCTGGATTAAAGTTGTAACTCTGCTCGAAGATACCTGCCCGATAAGTTTGTAAACTTTTTTCATCTCCGGAGTTTTACCGATAAGGGTGTTCTCAATATTATATTCGGCAAAGTCGGTTGGTATTAGCGATTCAAGATGATTGCTTAGCCTTTTATTTTCAAGTGCACGGTTTATTCTTATTTTTAACTTATCTATCTCCAATGGTTTCTCAATGTAATCGTAAGCACCATTCTGCATGGCTTTTACCGTACTTTGCATATCGTCAAAAGCCGAAATTATTATTACCTGTATATGACTGTCTATTTCTTTGACATTTTTAAGCAACTCAATTCCGTCCATTATAGGCATTCTAACATCAGTAATAATAAGATCCGGACTTTTCTTTTTAGTTATCTCTAATGCTATTTTTCCGTTCTCCGCAGAAAAAACATCATAGTTATGTCTTTTAAGATAGTTCGTTAAAGTTTCTCTTATGGATTTATCGTCGTCAACTATTAATATTTTTTCCATTTATAATCTCTTGTATTTAACTGTTCTTATTTATTGGAATATCTATTCTGAACTTTGTCTCTTTATAATTTGAAGTTACAAGTTTAATAGTGCCGTTATGACTTTGAATTATTTTTTGTGAAATTGAGAGCCCCAGTCCTGTTCCTGAAGCTTTCGAAGTAAAAAAGGGTTCAAATATTATGTTCTCATCCAAATTACTTCCGCCGTTATCGGTAACATAAATAGATAACAGATTGTCTTCGCTGAATAATTCGGAATCTATTTTAATTTCTCCGTCTTCAATAATGCTGTCAAGTGAATTATCTATTAAATTCAGAAAAACCTGCATTAATTTTTCTTCGTCTGCTTCAATGGTTATAGATATACAATTGTTAATAAAATTTATATTCTTTGAAATTAACTCGTTGTTAACTTGTAGTTTTATGCTGTCTATTTTTTCTTTAATATTGAATTTGGAATATTCTAATTCTGTTTGTCTGGAAAAACTTAGAACATCTTTAACTAAATTATTTAATCTATTAATTTCTTCTTGTATAATTGAAAATGATACTTTGTCTTCCTTATTAAGTTCCAATCTTTCCTTTAGAATATCGGCGTTCATTTTTATGGAAGTAAGCGGTGTTTTTATTTCGTGAGCTAAAACAGCTGCCATTTCTCCCAAAGCGGCTAATTTTTCGGATTTCAACAACTGTTCTTCAAGTTTTTTCTTATCGGTTATATCAATTTGCATAAATAAATAACCGGTAGAATCTATATTTAGAATAGTTGCCGGAGTAATTGACAGCAGCAAGTTATGCTTTATGTTTTTTGAATTTTTCCATTCTATTTCGTCTCTATAGTTGTTTTCGGAGAGCAATACTTGTTTGATATCACTGAATTTTTTGTCCAAAATATTTTTAAACTGTACATCCTCTATGTTTTTGCCCAATATTTTATTTTTTTCTATTTCAATCAGATGGCTGTAAGTTTCGTTAATTTCCAAGATATTAAAATCTCCGTCTACAATTGTTATAGAAACCGAAGAGTTATCAATTGCATCCGATAATAAAGTAATCCGGTCTTGGTTAAGTTTTATCTCATTATAATTATTTTGTAGTTTTGCAGACATACTGTTAAACGCCTGTGCAAGTTCGCCTATTTCATCATTCGATTTTATATGTACACTAATTCCGTAGATGCCCTCGCCAATATCTTTTACACTGTTTTTTAACATTGCCAAAGGTTTTGAAATTATTTTCATCATCACAAAAGACATACTTACGCTGACTAAAAGTCCGCCGAATATACTTATCAGAAAAATTTCAATTAGTTCGTAGTTGCTGTTTACTTTTGTAAACATTGTTATTATCGGTATCTCAAGCAAAAGAATTATTATTGGAACGAGTATAACGGCGCTGAGAAATATTTTTTTATTAATACTTAACCTGCTTACTTTTTTCATGGCAGCAGGGAACATATTGTATTTGCCTACCGCTAATGCCGTAAATAGTACTATTCCGATTAAAAATGTTAAAGGGCTGATTTCTACAAGAAAATAAAATCCTAAAATCCATGGTAGTGCTAATCCAAATATAAAAGAGATCAAATTCGAAATTATTAAGCCTACAATAAACAGCATGGATTTATTCTTAAGAAGCGGGGTCTTTTGTTTCGTTAGTTTAACGGAAATCCAATAAATATTTAAAAGCAGTAAAAATAAATACCAGAGAAGAAAAACAGGGTATAGTTCTCCGTAGTGAGCTTCAAAACGATTTACGTGAACGTAGGAATCTTTAACTAAAATGCCTGTCCATAACCAAATTAATAATATTAGCGAAGGAATAAGGATAGCAAGACTTTTTAACAAACCAATTTTTTGCGCTTTTGGGTAATTCCAAGTAAAAAACGTTAATGTAATAAGGATCATTAAAAAGAAGGAATGACACGACATATTTAAAATTGCAACATCACCGGCTCTTAAAAATACAAAATGGATACTATGAGAAATGATATATCCGGCGACTAATGCCAACAACAAAATAAATAACCTGTTTGTTACATTTTCCTTATTACGGGAATATATTATAATACTAAGCCCTACGGCACCAAGCAGCGTTGCAAATGAAAATATTATCTGAAATATATTATAATGCATTTCGTATAAAGGTTTCTATCAAAAAAGTTTTTTATATATTGTATACTTATAAACATAATTAAATTATTGAAATATTATTTAAAGAATTTAAATTATTGATAACTTAAAAATTAAAAAAACTTACTATTTCTTATGGCATTAAATTTGCAGCTCTATTATCTTTAATAGTATCAATAAACCGAATCTAACAAGGTGCATTGTAGGAATTTAAGTCTCACTTTAACCTGTAACCAATTGATATTTTTTCGGAAATCTTTGAAAATAAATTTATAGAGCAGGCTTATTAATACTTTGTCCAACAAGGTTAAGCATTTACGGAATTATATACTTTACGGTTATATTTTTTC
>CAZAOG010000007.1:0-28254 GCA_964486645.1 uncultured Ignavibacteriaceae bacterium
AACAATAAAGCAATACAACAATAATTCTTTAACACTATCCAACAAAACAAGGATTGTGATTTAATATTTCTAATGTTAAACTACTTTAAAGATATCTGCATTTACGAATCCGGGTTAGTTGGTAAAGAGGTATATGCAAAAATTAAAACAGACTTTGAATTACCTGGCGGCATCAAAATTAAGATTAGGATTAATTGTAAACTTCGGTAAAGATTCATTGGAATACAAAAGAGTAATACTTTAAAAAAATTTGTGAAAATTAGTGTAATTCGTGTCTGGTAAAAGAATAAACTTTAAACTATTTCTTTTACCTTTTCGTAAATATTGTCGGCTGTAAATCCGTAATTTTCAAAAATTGTTTTGTAAGGTGCGGAAGTGCCGAATGTTTCAATGCTTATGCACACGCCTTCGCTTCCCACGTATTTTTCCCAACCCTGTTTTACACCTGCTTCTACGGAAACTCTGGCTTTTACGGATTTTGGTAAAACGCTTTCTTTGTATTCTTCGCTCTGTGCCTCAAACAATTCCCAACTCGGAAAACTTACCACTCTCGTTCCAATTCCTTCGACCTCTAATTTTTCGGCAGCTTTTAAAATTAATTCCACTTCGGAACCGGAAGCCATTAATATTATTTGCAGATCGTTTTCGCTTTCTTTTAATACGTAGGCACCTTTTAACAAATTATCGGCACTTGCGTATTTGTTCCTATCCAAAACAGGTAATTTTTGTCTCGTTAAAATTAGAGCAACCGGACTTCCGCCGTGCTCAATTGCAGCCTGCCAAGCGTAAACCGATTCATTGGCATCCGCGGGACGGATTACAACGGTTTTGGGTATTGCTCTCAAAGCTGCAAGGTGTTCAACAGGTTGATGCGTCGGTCCGTCTTCGCCCAATCCTACGCTGTCGTGAGTGAATACATAAACAGGTCTTATATTTGAAAGCGAAGCAAGTCGGATTGCCGGACGCATATAATCGGAGAAAACCAAAAAAGTAGCACCGAACGGAATAACTCCGCCGTACATAGCCATTCCGTTTAAAATGCTTGCCATTGCGTGCTCGCGTATTCCGTAGTGGATATTCCTTGCACCGTAATTTTCAGAAGACATACTTCCGAGGTCATTCATATAAGTATTTGTAGAAGGATGAAGGTCTGCGGAACCGCCGAACAGAGCCGGTAACGATTCGGCAATTGCATTTATCGTTTTGCCGGAAGAAGTACGTGTGGCAATAGGTTTTTCATCGGCGCCGAATGACGGCAGGTGTTTTTTCCATTCGTCACCGTAATCACCGTTCATTAAATCCGTAAACAGTTTTGCATCTTCGGGGTATTTATGTTTGTATTCATCGAAAAGCTTGTTCCATTCTTCTTCTTTTTTTCTCCCTTTGTCCGCAGCAATTTTAAATAAATCTTTCACTTCATCCGGTACGTAAAAACTTTTATCTTCCTGCCAATTCAAATTCTTTTTGGTCAGTTTTATCTCTTCTTCACCCAAAGGCGAGCCGTGTACGCCGGAGGTATCCTGTTTGTTGGGACTCCCGAAACCGATGTGAGTATTACAAATTATAAGCGAAGGCTTACCCGTTTCATTTTGTGCTTCGCCGACGGCATTGTTTAATTCGTCTATATTATTTACATCGTTTACTTTTAAAACCTGCCAATCGTAAGATTGAAATCTCTTTTCGATATCTTCGGAAAAAGTAAGCGAAGTAGAACCGTCAATTGAAATGTGGTTGTTGTCGTATAAAAATATAAGTTTGTTTAATTTCAAGTGACCTGCAATAGAGGCGGCTTCGTGAGAAACGCCTTCCATTAAGTCACCGTCGCTGCATATACCGTAAATAAAATGGTCTAAAATTTTACAATCTTTTTTATTGAACTTTGCACCTATGTGTGCTTCGGTAATTGCCATGCCGACGGCGTTGGCAAATCCCTGTCCCAAAGGACCGGTTGTTGTTTCAACTCCGGGTGTTTTTCCGAATTCCGGATGCCCGGGAGTAATGCTTTCCCACTGGCGGAAATTTTTTAAGTCGTCCATCGAAATATTGTATCCGCAGAGGTGAAGAATTCCGTACAAAAGCATGCTTCCGTGTCCCGCGGAAAGGATGAATCTGTCGCGGTTCAGCCACTTCGGGTTTTGCGGATTATGATTCATAAAATTTTTGTAAAGGGTGTAAGCTATCGGTGCGCAGCCCATAGGCATTCCCGGATGACCCGAGTTTGCTTTTTGAATTGCATCAACGGCTAAAAATCTTAATGTGTTTACGGCTAACTTGTCAAGTTCGTTTGTATTTGTGGACATTTATTTCTCCGAGTGAAAAATTATTTTTACAGAATATCTTTTCAAATATATTAAAAATGTAAATGGTTTTTTTGATAAGAAAAGGAATTAAACATTTAATTTTCAGCTTTAGGTTTTGTGTTTGCTTTTGTAACAAGGAATACGCCAAAAATTATTAAAGCCATTCCGACTAAATGCAGAGGGAAGAAAGCTTCACCGTCAATTACTCCCCAAAGAACTGCAACAACAGGAATTAAATACGTAACGGACGTAGCCGAAACGGCGGAAGTGGTTTGAATTAATCTGTTAAAAAGAATCAGGGCAAAAGCCGTACTAACGGCACCCAAAATAAAGACAGCTCCCAAAGACATCCATACTTCGCTTGAATTTTGAAAACGGGGAAAAAAATCGGTGGTAAATAAATAACCGATAGCAAAAGGAGCAATAGTAAAAATTGAAATTGACGTAAGTACCTTCGGATTAAACTCGGATAATTTGTATTTGATAACATTTGCACTTATTCCGTAACAAATAGTTGCGGCTACTACAAACAAAGCGTAAAAATTCATCGAGCCGAATTCACCCGAAGAGCCGACAAAACTTAACCCTGCCGAACCGATGAGTCCGATACCCAAACCTGTCAACTCACCCCGTTTCATCCTGCTCTTAAAAGCTATAATTCCTACAAAGAGGGTAAAAATTGGCGTAAGAGAATTTAAAATGCCTGTTAAGGAACTGTCCAACCCCGTTTCGGCTTTTGCAAATAAAAAGGCGGGAATTAAATTAGCCGTTAAACCGACGATAAATAAAAATTTATATTGACTTAATTTAATGGATCTTAATCTTGGCAATGCAATAGGCAGAAGAACGACGAATGCAAAAATCATTCTGAGCGCGCCTACTTGTCCTGCGGAAAATCCGACTAACGATTTTTTTATCAAAATAAATGAACTTCCCCAGATAACCGACAGGGTAAACAATATAACAATTGATAAATATTTTGGATTTTTAAGCATGTTGTTTATCTATATGAAACTTCCGTAAAATCAAAAAATTTGGTTATGCCTTCCATAAGATGGCTGAATAATTGGCTATTTAAAAACTAAAAACATAAAATAAACTTGTTCGCCCTTCAGCAGAATTACCGTAACGGTTCTGCTATATTCTTTACAGACAGGCTAAAAAAGACAAGAATAATTTTGGGTAAATAAAGATAATCTTTCGGAAGTCTCTATTCGTTATTATATTCCGCCGTTTCCTCAGCATAATCGTCAGGTGTTTCGCAAACTCTTACTTTTATACCTTTTACGTTTGAAGGAAGATCGGCTTTTTTAATTTTTCCGATTAAATATCTTGTTATATTTTCAACGGTAGAATCAAAATCGACAATAACTTTTTTTGAATTTAGTTTTTCGAGAAACTCCAAAACAAGGCTGTCGTTTTTGTTCACCATAAAAGAATGGTCTAATTTTTCTACAATCGGCTCGATAATTTCCTTAACTATGTAATAGTCTATTATCATCCCGTTGTTGTCCAATTCGCCTTCAAATTCTACCATCATTTTGTAGGAATGTCCGTGAATATTTTTACATTTTCCGAAATGATCGGGAAGCCTGTGTCCCATTTCCCATCTGAATTCTTTTGCAATTTTCATCATACACCTTTTGTTTTGGGGTCCCAAATATATTTGTGAGTCTGCAGTTGAAATCTGACGTTTAATTTATCTTTTAAAATCCAACTCACTAATTTTTCCGTTTTAAGTTCTCCGAACACGGTTGAAAAAAGTATCTCGTGTTTTCCGTTTAATCCGTATTCTTTAATTATTTTTTTACTCCATTCGTAATCTTCTCTGTTTCCTATTACAAATTTAAGTTCGTCTGTTTGTTTTAAGTAGGTTAAATTTTCATATAAATTCTTTTTTAGCATTCCGCTTGAGGGACATTTTAGGTCCATTATTATTTTTACTCTTTCGTCCACTTCTTTAACAGGCAGACTGCCCCCGGTTTCCAGTAATAATTCAAAACCCTCATCGGATAATTTACGAAGCAGGGCATACGACTCTTCCTGCATCAAAGGCTCACCGCCGGTAACTTCCACAAGTTTGCATTTATAACTTTTAACTTTTTCAATTATGTCCTCAATTGAATAATCTTCGCCTTCGTAAAACGCATATTCGGTATCGCAATAACTACAACGTAAATTGCAGTAAGTTAAGCGTACAAAAACGCAGGGCAGACCTGCGCAGGTGCTTTCTCCCTGAACCGAATAATATATTTCATTTACTTTCAGCATTAACTCTATTTAAAACAAAAAAGATAAAAAGAGCTGTAAATTTAAAAAAGTAATGATTGACATCAAACCTGCAAATATATATATTTGTTGTCTATTTATTTAAAAAGGAAGGTTTTTAATGGCGAATCATAAGTCTGCTAAGAAACGTATACGTACAAACGAAAGAAAAAGAGAAAGAAATAAAGCGGCAATTTCTCAGATAAAAACAAACATGAAAAAGACTTTTGCAGCAAACGAGCCTGCAGAAGTTGAAAAATTATACAAAGAGACAATTTCTCTTTTGGACAAAAGCAGTGTGAAGGGTATCTTGAAAAAGAACAATGCTTCACGTAAAAAAGCAAGTTTAACAAAACATTTGAACAGTATCAAAGCAGAAAAATAAAATATTCAAGTTATTTAGAACTTAAAAAGCTCTCATATTTTGAGGGCTTTTTTTATTTTAAAAGATAATCCGCGATCTTTCCCAATTTATTAACATCAACGTTTCCGAAAGGAGGCATTAAGAAATTCGGGAATCTCTTTTTGTATTCGTCAAACCTTTTTCCTTTCATATTTGCAGCAGGATTACGCAGATAATTTATAAGATTATCTTTCGTCCAAAATGGTTTTACGTTTTTAAGACCGGGTCCGTTTTTTGTTCCGGTTAAGTCGGCACCGTGGCAGGTAGTACAGCCCAACGAAGCCATCAGTTCCTCGGGGGTTTCCACTTTTTGCGGCTCCGATTTCATTACCGCATTAGGTTTTAATGGTGTTTTTTCCTTTTCCGTCAGTTTTTGCAGTAGAAACAAAATTATAAATAATGCTAAAAAAGCTGCTACCCATATTTGAGGTTTGGTCATAAATATCTCTAATATTATTAAATTTAACGGACAATATAAAAGCTATGTTAAAGAGGAGCAAATTTATTTTTTATTCCATTAGAAGAAGATATTTGTAATTTGTATATATTTGAATAATAATTAGTATTAATTCTAAGTTGAGACTTCTGAAAAATTATTTTTCTTTTAATTAAGTTGTGTTGCTCATTATTTCACTATTTATAGCCACGACCTAAAGGTCGTGGCTATTTCCGTCAGCTGACGGATTAAAAAACGGATAATATTTCGCGTAAGGTGAATTACTCCAAATTCTGTTCATTTTGAATTTACCTATCTACGGACAGTATGACTAAATTTTTAATCTTTCAGAAATCTCTGATAAATGATATGGCTAAAAAAGTTAAGAAAAAAAAGAAAAGAATTCCTGTTCCGAAAAAACCGCCTAAAGTTGAAAAATCCCAAAAAGCTTATGACAGAAAGAAAGGAAAAAAGATCGAAGACGATAAGTGATAAATATGAAAATCATTTTAATGGAAGTATGATTGAATGGATGTATGATTGTTTGAAAGTTTAATATTTAATGTTATCCTTAATGCCAAAGATTATCATAAATTGCGTGATGAATAAAATTACATTCAACTATTTATCGCCGAAGGCGAACATACATCCATACTTTAGAAATTAACAAAAAAAGAATTTAAAATTACAAAGATGAATGCTTCAGTAATAATATCTTTTTACAAAAATATCGAATATCTCAAATTGGTCTTAGCCGGTTTTGAAAGACAAACCGAAAGAGATTTTGAAATAATAATTGCCGACGACGGCTCGGATGAAAATGTAACTCACCAAATTGAAGATTTGTCAAAACAAATTTCTTTTAGGCTAATCCACGTTTGGCAGGAAGACAAAGGATTCAGGAAAAACAAAATATTAAACGGAGCAATTGTCACTTCAAATTCGGATTATTTGATATTTGTTGACGGCGACTGTGTGCCGCACATTAAATTTGTCGAAGAACATTTAAAAAGCAGTGAAAAGAAAATATGCTTAACCGGCAGAAGGGTAAACCTTTCACAAAAATTTACGGGTAAACTATCGGTTGAAAACATTTCAACGGGATATTTGGATAAAAATATTTTCTCAATGGCATTAGACGGCTTGTTCGGTAAGTCAAATTACGTTGAAAAGGGATTTTACGTAAAGAACAATTTCTTGAGAAAATTTTTCAACAAGAAGAAAAGAGGTTTGCTCGGCTGTAATTTCTCTTTGTTCAAACAAGACATTCTTTCAATTAATGGTTTTGATGAAAGATACGAAGCACCGTCCATCGGCGAAGATTCCGATATTCAATTCAGGCTTGAATTAAACGGGATAAAAATAAAGTCATTAAATAATATTGCCGTTCAGTATCACCTTTTTCACAAACTTCAACCACGCCTTCAAAAAAATATTGACCTGTTTAACCTGGTCAAATCGGAAATGACCGCCTTTACAAAATTCGGAATAAATAAATAAATATATTTGTTTTTTTTTATACATAACCTTACTTTTAAAGGATAAAATATATTAAATACTAAATAATTAAGAATATTAGTGTTAGACGACTTAGATATTAAGATATTAAAGATCCTGCAAAAGAACGGAAGAGCAAAAAGAAGCCTGCTTGCCGAAGAGGTAGGGCTTTCGCTTCCTTCCGTTAGCGAGAGGTTAAACAAACTTGAAGAGAAGGGAATTATAGAAGGATACTACGCAAAGTTAAACCGTATATCATTTGGTTATGATATTATGGCTTATATTTTTGTTGCTATGGATTCCTCAAAATATTATAAAGCTTTAATAACACACGTAGAAAAAATTCCGCAAATTATAGAATGCCATTCCGTTTTAGGTGAAGGTTCTCATATATTAAAAGTAATAGCAAAGAATACAGAATCGTTGGAAAAGCTGCTTTCAAAAATACAATCATGGGCCGGAGTCGTATCGACAAAAACAACTTTCATTCTATCTACATTAAAAGAAACAACAGAGTTGGATATTTAAATTAATTAATAATAAACAGAGGCAAACAAATGGGAAAAAAAGTTACGCAAATTGATAAGATATTAAGTTTTGTAAAAAATAATAATATCAAATTTATCGACATGAAATTCATGGACTTCCCCGGTCAGTGGCAGCATTTTACTATACCTGCAAATCAATTGGATAAAGATACTTTTTCCGACGGTTTGGGATTCGACGGTTCTTCGATAAGAGGTTGGAAAAACATAAATGAAAGTGATATGTTAATTATACCTGACGTTAACACAATGTTTGTGGATCCGTTTATAGAAGCACCGACGGTTAGTTTAATATGTGATGTTTTTGAACCGGCAACAAAGGAACGGTATTCAAGATGTCCGAGGAATATAGTACTAAAAGCTACGGAATATTTAAAATCGACCGGAATTGCCGATACCGCTTATTTTGGTCCCGAAGCTGAATTTTTTGTTTTCGATGATGTTCGATTCGATTCGGCAGCCAACGGCTGCTTCTACGAAGTTGATTCCGTTGAAGGAAGGTGGAACAGCGGAACCGACGAAGGACCCAACTTGGGATACAAACCGCGGTACAAAGAAGGTTATTTTCCCGTTCCCCCTACCGATTCATTAAACGATTTGCGAAACGAAATGGTAATGAATTTAATCGATGCCGGAATAGAAGTTGAGGCACAGCATCACGAAGTTGCAAGCGGAGGACAGTGTGAAATCGATTTAAAGTTTGAACCCCTGTTAAAAGCCGCAGATCAATTATTGATGTTTAAATACATAGTAAAAAATACTGCAAAAAGGCACAACAAAACTGCTACGTATATGCCGAAGCCAATTATGGGAGATAACGGAAGCGGTATGCACGTTCATACAAGTCTTTGGAAAAAAGGCAAGCCGTTGTTTGCAGGCACAGGTTATGCAGGATTAAGTGAAATGGGGCTGTATTTTATCGGCGGAATTTTAAAACACGCTTCTTCTTTGTTGGCATTTACAAACCCCACAACAAATTCTTATAAAAGATTGGTCCCGGGATTTGAAGCACCCGTTAACTTGGCTTATTCTCAAAGGAACAGAAGTGCTTCGGTAAGAATTCCGATGTACTCGGCAAGTCCGAAATCAAAAAGAATAGAGTTCAGGTGTCCGGACCCGTCGTGCAATCCTTACCTTGCTTTTTCGGCAATGATGATGGCGGGACTTGACGGTATTATGAACAGAATTGATCCGGGTGACCCGTTGGAAAAAGACATTTACGATATGGCTCCGGAAGAACTGCAGGATGTACCGTCAACACCGGCAACCTTAGCCGAAGCATTGCAAGCTCTTGCCGAAGACCACGAATACTTATTAAAGGGTGATGTTTTTACGGAAGATGTAATTAAAACTTGGATCAATTATAAAACGGATAAAGAAATAAAACCCATGGCGCTTCAGCCGCATCCGTACGAGTTTGCTCTTTATTACGATGTTTAATAATCAAAGAGCGAAGCAGAAGTTTCGCTCTTTTTTTTTAATGATGAACCGTAATTTCTATTGACATTTTATTTTTATTGAATAAAAATTTTGCGTCTTTATAATCCGCGGGACCGTAAACCCCGTTAGCATTATTTGAAAACCCATAAGCTTCGGTCGGAATGCCAAAAGAGTTTGTATCAATCATATCATTTGTGTTTTCATCGTGATAAACTTTTATTGCATATATGCCATAAGGTACTTTATCAAATTTAAAACCAGCTTTTTTATTTTTAATAAAAACTTTTACACCTTTATATGCTTTACCCCCACCATCATAATTTTCTTTTGAATTATATAAACCGACCCTTACATTGCCTTTGTTGTTTTCCAAACCCGTAATAACTACGGTAAGCGTGCCTCTTTTTTCATTTTTTGCAACCTGCGGATAAGTATATTGCAGGTTCATTAAAACAACTAAAAGAAATATTACTGTTTTCATCTTATGCTCCTAATTTATTTATTTATGATAAAGTGCTTTGATTTACAAAGTAAATAATTAAAAATTTTTATTTGTTCTTTATCAAATTATCAAGTCGTTCAACATAAACCTCAAATGCTTTCCTGCCTTTTTGTGTTAAAAGATATCTCGATATGGGTTTTCTGTCAACAAAACTTTTGTTTACGGCTACGTAACCTGCATCTTCTAATTTTTTTAAGTGAGTGCTTAAATTGCCGTCGGTAGTTTTGACTTTTTCTCTAAGAAAAATAAAATCGGCTTCGTCAATTGATATTAAAACGGACATAATTGCAAGCCTTATTCTTGAATGAATAACTTCATCTAATTGATGATAATCAAATTCTTTCATTTTTTATTCTCCGCTTAATTCTTTTTTATAGTCTTTAAACATAAACACACCGGGAAGGACTAAAAAAAGGATCATCATTGCGGACATTAATATAAAAGTGTACAATCCAATCCAAATAAACATTACAACAGCACCTGCCCACCAGCCTAATGATATGAGAGATACCCAAGTTTTTCCGTATAATACACCCGTAATTAAAAATCCGATTCCCAAAATGTTTGATATTAACGGATTTATATAAAGTCCGCCGAATGCTCCGGAAACAGATCCGACAAAACCGATTATTGTCATTGCAATACCGCTGCCGATCCAAACATAAGCAAGAATCTTGGCGGCAAATGTTTTTGTCCTTGATTTTATTGCCGCTTTGCTTTCCATAACAATTGTAATAATCCAACCCAGACCAATCAGTGACGGCCATAACCAGTTCATAACGGATGGGTTGTTGTTGATAATAGAAAAATATGTTCCGAGTAACCCAACGGTTACAAGCATTCCCCACAATATAAAAGCTTTGCCGTTGCATATTGCAGATTTTCTGCTGTCAGCCATTATTTTTTTTATAAAAGCCAGCTCTTGTTGTGCATCAATGGTTTCCATAATAACTCCTTTGTTTATAAAGTACTTTGAATTACAAAGCAAAGATATAAAAAATATCTTTTTCTGTCAAGAAAAAAATTTAATTGTGTTTTTACTGTTAAATTACGGTAAGGTCAATTTCGCGAGTATTGATTTTAATTTTCTTTAATCCATTCGTTCCAAGTTTTCGGGTCATTTCCCATTGCAAACAGATTTCCGTTTCTGACAACAGGTGTTTTAATTAATAAAGAATCTTCAAGTAATTCTTCTTCAATATTATAAGTCATATATTCTAACCCCCGTTTTTTATATTGTTTTCCTTCTTTATCAATCAAATCTTCAATCGGTATTTTGTTGGTGATATTATTTAGTTCACCTTTTGCCAAGCTTTTTTCGGCTAAGTCTCTGAAGTGAAACGGAATGTTTCTTTCTTTAAAAAATCTTAGTGCTTTTTTTGTATCGTTGCACTTTTTAGTTCCGTAGATAATAATATTCATAAATGTTTTTATTCTTTAATTAAAATGTTTTGTGTTCTTTTTGCACGAGGGAACCTGCTTTTTAATCCGTTTTTTGTTATTGCTGCCGTACCCAATATATTACCTTTATATTTAACGACACATTGTCTGCCTTCAATAATAACATCTTTAATTGTTCCGCCTTCAATATAGGTCTTCAACTCGTTCAAAGATTTCAGTTCGTAAATATTTTTAGTGATAAATTCATCCAATATCTCGGCAGCCTGAGAATGTAATATCGTGTGGCCGTGGTTGTCGACCTTTCCGAATCGAATTCCGAACCTATGAAAAATATCAAGATTGTCAATCTCAAAATATTTATTTATAAAATAAATGTTGTTACCGTTTAATGTAAATTTATATTTTTTTAAAACATCTCTGTCAATACCAAAATCGGTATAAATATTTGACAGGAACGATTTCAATTTTTGGCTTTCGGAACCAAGCACTTTTGATTTGATTTTTGATCTTTCCTGTTTGGGGTGTTGTGTCAAATCCGTTTTAATAATCTTTATTATAAAAAATCCGTCCGAATCATTTTCCCAGGGTAATATTCTCCCGGCGAGTTGAAGCGTTGAATTTAATTTCCGTCCTTTATATTCCGTTAAACCGGGTTGTGATTTTACAGGTAAACTTATTTTACAAATTTCAACAGGATATTTTTCCAATATCTTATTCAAAACCATTTCATTTTCTTCCGGCGCAAGCGTGCACGTGGAGTAAACTATCTCACCGCCTACCTTAGCCATTTTAATAGCCGAAACAAGCAGCATAAATTGTAATTCGCTCAAAGATTTTGCCCTTTCCAAAGACCACCAGTCGTTTATCTCGTTTTTTTTGTGAATTATGCCCAGACCGCTGCAGGGTGCGTCCAAAAGAATTTTATCAAAATATTCACAGAAATATCTGCCAAGCCATTCCCCCCTGTTATGAGTCACGGCCGTATTGAGCAAATTAATTCTATCAATATTATAAACAAGCATATTTACTCGGTTTTGCTGAATTTCGTTAGCAACAAGTGTTCCTTTATTTTCCATCATCTCGCCAAGTTCGGTTGCTTTAGAGCCCGGTGCCGCGCACAAATCGAGCACTTTATCGCTTGGTGACGGAGCAAGAATTAAAGGAGGAATAATTGAAGAAAGTCCCTGTATATAAAATTTACCGGTTATATGCTGCAATGTTTTTCCTACAATTTTTTCTCCCTCAATTACTTTCAGGGCGGTCGGAATATTTTCAATCTCATTGCAAATCACACCGTATTGGTCTTTAAGAGATTTAATAAGGTCGTTTTTATTTGTCTTTAAAGTGTTGATTCTTAAATAAAGCGACGGATCTTTTTTAATAAATTCTTCGTACTTACTTACGGATATTTCTCCGTATAAAGATGTTAGATATTCTTTTATTTCGCCGCTGATGGTATTCAAATTTTTAATATCTGGTAAGATTTAAAGAATGAAAAATTTCATTTGTAACCGAATGTAGATTGGTGCCGGAATGAAATGTTTTGTTATAATCGGTTTGTATTTTTTTTAAAATTGAATCGAGATATTTTTCGTATTCGGTTAATATTTTTTTTAATTCCGAAATATCATTCGGCATTTTTACTTTTTCAACTTTTTTTCGGCTTGCATAAACTATGTATTTAGCCCGGTAATAATCATCTACTTGAAGAAAGACATTTCCTTCAACATCCAATATTTCATATTTATCGAAAAATTCTTCGCCAATTATTAGTAATTTCCCTTTTAAGTTGAACTCAGTGCAATCTTCATTTTTCAAAAAATCATCCGGAAAAACTTTTAAGCCTTCGCTGCTTATTTCGGCTTTCAATTTATTTATAAATTCTTTTTCGTTCAATTATAATTGATCTTTATTGTTGACTGAAAGAAACTCCGTTATAATTCGTTTTAATTCTACTTCATCCGAATATCTTTGTAAAGTTAATAGTTTATTATCACAACCGTTCAGCATGGCAGTTACTCTTTTAACGCCGGTATGTGCAAGCGCGAGAACCGGTATTTTCTTTTGATAAAGCGTGTAGGCAATTTCGTAACCTACGCCCGTGCTTGGGCCCGAAACCTCCGCAATAAAAATATCGCTGTTGTTAATCCAGTTTATATCGCGCATAAATATTTCTTGATCGGAAATTTTTCCCGGTGAATGAAAATCTTTATTGAGTTGAGAAAAAGCCACGTGTTTAAGCGAGGTAACGTGATTTATAATTTCCAGATAAAAATGCCGATAATCGGTGTTGCCGCTTATTGCTCCCGAACAATAAATTTTCATTTTAGCCGTTTAAAATTTTATTGTAAAATTTTTCGTATTCGGGTATTACTTTTTCTTTATCAAAATTATCTATTACTCTTTTTCGTGCTCTTTTAGAGAATAGTTCGTATTTTTTTTCGTTTTTAAAAAGCTCGACCACATACTTTGCCATTCTATCAATGTCGCCTATCTCTGCAATAAATCCGGTTTCGTTGTGGTTTATCAGTTCGGGTAATCCGCCGACGCTGGAGCTTACAACAGGCAGTCCGCAGGACATAGCCTCCAAGGCAGCCAAACCGAAACTTTCAGACTGCGATGGAATTAAGAATAAATCGGATGCATTTAATATATCAACCAATCCGTTTTGTTTACCCAAAAATTTAACGTGTTCGTACAAGTTTAATTCCCTGCAGAGTCTTTCGCATTCGGATCTGTCGGGACCGTCACCTACCAGAACCAATTTTGCAGGAATTTTAGTTCTTACTTTTTCCAAAATCTTAATTGTTTCGGGCACGCGTTTAACCGGTCTGAAATTAGAGGTATGAACAATTACTTTCTCGTCGTTGGGTGCAATAATCTCTCTTAACTTCGAGGTTCCGTTTGGTTTATAGAGATTTGCGTCAACAAAATTATTTATAACCGTAATTTCTTTTTTAATATTATAATTCGTTGAAGTTTTTTCCTTCAAAAATCGGGAAACGGTAGTTACTCCGTCGCTTTCTTCGATGCTGAACTTTACCATCGGGAGAAAAGACGGTTCCAAGCCCACAAGGGTGATATCCGTACCGTGAAGCGTGGTTATTATTTTAATATCATTTTTATTTTTCAAAATTTGTTTGGCAAGATATGCGCTTACGGCGTGAGGTATAGCGTAGTGAACGTGTAAAAGGTCAAGTTTTTCATATTCGGCAACTTCTACCATTTTGCTTGCAAGGGCCAAGCTGTACATTGAATATTCGAACAAAGGATAATTGCTTATCTCAACTTCGTGAAAAACTATGTTTTCTACAAATTCTCCAAGTCTGAAGGGTCTGGCGTAGCTGATAAAATGAACCTGGTGTCCTTTCAGCGCCAGCTCTTTTCCAAGTTCCGTGGCTATTGCACCGCTTCCTCCGTATGTCGGATAGCAGGTAATTCCTATTTTCATATAATATATTTAATTGCTAAAGTTTTTGTTACGTAAATTACCAAAAAAATAATAATTATTTCGGTAACGGTTTGTCAACTACAAGTCTATGATCCAAATTAGCAATTCTTAATGTGATACCGTAAATAAGCCACGACATTTTTTTCAACTTCTTAAAATTTATTTTATCTACTTCGTCTGTATCTCTGTGATAGTCCTTTCTCATATCGTCAAAGAAAAACACAATCGGTATTCCTTTTTTTGCGTAATTATAATGATCACTTCTGTAATAAAATCTGTTCGGGTCGTTAGGGTCGTCGTATTTATAATCCAGATAAAATTTCACCGTTTTTGAATTTACATCTTCAACAATTTTTTTTAGTTCCGAACTCAATTTATCCGAACCTATTGAGTAAATGGAATCCTCGGCCATTCTGCCTACCATATCAATATTTATTTGTGCTACGACTTTCTTGTCTTTAATAAGCTGAAGGTTATCCGTTAAATAACGCGAACCCAGCAATCCTTTTTCTTCACCGGCGTGAAATACTATGAGCACGGATCTTTTATTTGCTTTTGTTTTGGCAAGAGTTTTTGCGACCTCCATAATCGTAACCGTTCCGGAGCCGTCGTCATCGGCACCGTTATAAACTTTACCGCCTATAACCCCAACGTGGTCGTAATGAGCTCCAATAACAACGTATTCGTTTTTCAAAGTCGAATCATTGCCGTTTATTACACCTATAATATTCGAACTTTTTCTGATTTCACTACTTCTGCTGTATTTAAACTTAAGCGTACCGTTAAACTCAATCGGCTCTATTTCATTATCTTCCTTTATTTCGTCCATCATTTCTTTTAAGTCAATATCTTGTGAAGCAAATAGTTTCTTAAAGGAATCGTTGGTTATGTATGCGGATATAAATTCTTGATTCTTTACCGTGTCTTTCGTTACAATACTGAAATTAGGTCTTTTCAGGAATCCGGTTAACATGGGCCAGAAAGATAAAAGTCTTTTATCGGCTAAAATTAAGGCGCCCGAGGCTCCGTGTTTTTTTGCATTTTCAATTTTAGATCTGGCGCCTGAGTATTTGGATGATTCTTTGCCGTTAAAAAAATCTTTTTTGTCACTATTTGGCTCACCGTTCAATATCAGTACGAATTTTCCCTTCACGTCAATATCTTCATAATTGTCGTAGTCAAATTCGGGAGCCGTTATCCCGTAACCCACAAAAACCAATTTATATGAATCATCAAGTTTATTTATACGAGTTCCTCTTCCAAAGAAAAAATCGTTTATAAAATTAAATTTTATTTCCTTTTCTTCCGTTAAAAAAGTAAAGTTTGAATTCTCTTCCGTTTTGGAAACTTTAACGTCAAAGGTCTGAAGAAATGAACCGTTTTCAAAAAACGGTTTCACACCGTTCTTTTTTAGCTGACTAATTATATAAAGCTGTGCAAGTTTTTCCCCGCGTGTCGTAGCTTCGCGTCCTTCGAATAAATCCGATGCAAGCACTTCAAGATCTGCTTTTAAATCCGTTTCCGTAATTATGTTTTCTGCTTCCTGAGGTAAAACGGGAGTTAAAAATATAGTAGCGGATAAAAGAAGAACGGAAATTATTTTTTTCATAAAATCCTCATAATTATTGTTTTTTTTATATAAACTCTCTTAATTTAATCTTGCATAATAATAAGCATAAGATAATCATACAATTAATATTTGATGAGCGGTAATGAAGCTACTTGTAATCGGACAGTCGGTTGTTGATAAAATCAATTCACCAAAAAATAAAACTACTCAGGCAGGGGGAATCTATTATTCCGTGCTCGGACTTAATTCAATAAAAACAAATGACGACGAAATAACTTTAATAACTTCCGTTTCTAAAAATTGTTATAAATATTTTGCCGATGAATACGACAAAATTGATAAAAAATATTTTAACTGGAGCGATTTAATACCGACAGTTGAACTTAATATTTATAACGACAGAGAAAGAGACGAAAAGTATGACAGCATCAATTCATCATTATACATAAAAAATAATGTTTTGAAGGAATACAACGGAATACTGCTTAATATGGTTACGGGTTACGACGTAAGTTTAGAGCAATTAAAGAGAATGAGACAAAATTATAACGGAACAATTTATTTGGATGTTCATTCAATGGCAAGAAGACTGGGTAAAGATATGAAACGTGAATTCAGATTAATTCCTAATTTTTCAGAATGGGCAAAATATGTTGATATTATACAAGCTAATGAAACGGAGTTCTCTTGCTTAAACGATGAAGTAAATGACTATAACGTTGCAAGGTCGATTCTCAACTGCGGTGTAAAATATTTGATAAAAACTATGGGAGAGAAAGGCACACGAGTATATTTAAAAAATGGAAATGAAATTAAATCGTTTTTTCTTTCGGCTATAAAAATTAATGAAGGAACCGCTGTCGGCTGCGGTGATGTTTTTGGGAGCGTATTCTTTTATAATTATATTAAGGGTGAAGCTCTAAATAATATTTTAACAAAAGCTAATAAAGCATCTGCTTTTGCCGCATCGTGCAACGATGTAGAAAGTATGAAAAAACTTGGTAATGAATTTGAATTATAATTCGGAAATAATTAAAAAAAGAATATTAATAACCGGAACCAACGGTATGCTTGGTTCCAACACTGCAAAATTTTATTCCGAAAAAGAAAACACGGAATTGCTGCTCACTGCAAAAAGTAAAAACGCAAACAATTACGACTCATTAATTTGCGATATTACGGACAGAGACAGTGTTAAAAAAACAGTCTTGGATTTTTATCCGGATTATGTAATTAACACAGCAGCCTTTACAAATGTTGATCTATGTGAATCGGAAAAAGAAACAGCTTGGAAAACCAATGTGAAAGCCGTCGAATATCTTTCGGATGCCTGCAGAGTAATAGATGCGCATCTAATCCATATTTCCACCGATTATATTTTTGACGGCAAAAAAGGACCTTATTCAGAAAACGACACCCCCAACCCTCTCGGCTACTACGGAAGAACAAAATTGGCAAGTGAAAACGTTTTAAAAACAAGCGGAATAAAATATACTATTCTGCGTACGAATGTATTATACGGAGTTTCCGAAAACGGTAAGGCGGATTTTGTTTGCTGGGTGATCAAAAATTTATCGGAAGGTAATAAAATAAACATTGTTACCGATCAATATAATAATCCCACCTTTGTTGATGATCTAATAAGCGGGATCAATAAAGTGATAGAGTTTAATAAAAGCGGTATATTTAATATCGGCGGCAGGGAATTTCTTTCAAGATATAAATTCACAAATATGATTGCAGATTATTTTAATTTAAATAAAAATTTAATTAATCCGATTTTGACAAAAGATTTAAATCAAAAGGCTCCAAGACCTTTAAAATCCGGACTTATAACCTTAAAAGCGGAAACACAACTCGGTTATAAACCTCATACCGTAATCGAATCCTTTGAAAAAATAAAAGTGAGCATAACTACATGATAGAAAAATACGATGCGTTTATTTTTGATTTAGACGGCACGATTTACAAGGGTGAAAAATTAATTCCCAACGCCGACGTAACCATTAATAAGTTAAAGGAATTAAAGAAAGAAATAATTTTTGTTTCGAATAAAACTACGGGAAGTATTAGTGATTATCTGAAATTTTTAAACAACAAAGGAATTAAAATTAAACCGGAAGAAATAATTAATTCTACTATAGTAATTAAAAATTATTTGGTTGAAAATTATCCTCTGAAAAAATTTTTTGCTTTGGGTGAAAAAAGTTTTATTAACGAATTGAATAAAGCAGGATTGGGGTACAGCGATAACCCGGATACAATTGATATTGTAATAATTACATTGGACAGAAAATTGGATTATAACAAACTTGAAACCGCTGCAAAAGCCTTGGAAAAAGGTGCAAGATTTTTTGCAGCAAATATAGACAACACCTGTCCCGTAGAAGAAGGCGAAGTATTGGACGCCGGTTCCACTATTTCTGCGTTGGAAAAAAGGACCCACAAAAAGTTGGAAAAACACTTCGGCAAACCTTCCGAATTTATGATTGAAGAGATAAAAAACAGATTAAATTTTGACGACAATAAAATATTGTTAATAGGTGACAGACTTGAGACGGATATTTTAATGGGAAATAATCTTGGAATAGATACCGCACTTGTATCAACGGGGGTTACAAACTTTCCAAACGGAAACGAAAACATTCAACCCACTTACTACTTGCATTCCGTTTTCGATTTAATAAATAAACTTCAGCATTAAAAGAATAAACAAAAAATTTTTAAATCCCGGCAATTAGAGAGTGTGTGCGGTTTTTGCTATATACGGCTGTCTTCTGTTGCTCAATATTACAATTTAATTGACAATTCTAATTTTCCTCCGAAACCTATTTCAACAATCTTCTGCAAAGTGGAAATACGAACTTCTTTAATATTGTTTTCAATTTTTGAAATATAAGATTTTGTTGTTCCACATTTCTTCGCAAGTTCTTCTTGTGTCAAACCCTTTTTAAGCCTGGCTTCGTGAATTAATGCTCCGATTTTAAATGTCTCGTAACCTAATTCCAATTTTTCACGTTTCTTTGTCCCGCGTTTACCATAGTGTTCTTCTTTAAACTGTTCGAGTGTTTTAATTTCATCTTTTTTCATTAAAATATTCCTTCTTAATTTTTAATGCTTTTTCTATTTCTTTTTTCGGTGTCTTTTGTGACTTCTTGTAAAAAGCGTTTGCCAATACAACCAATTGTCCTTCACTTTATCTGTTTGCTTTATAAAAAATTTCGAAAAATAATCCTTATAAAAAATAATATTTCGATGCTTTAATTTTTTATCCATTACGCAAAATTATAAAATGTTGCCTTATAGTGCAGCTATAAAACAAACAATCAAAAAACCGAAATGAAACCATTCAACCCACTTACTACCTAAACTCTCTCTATGATTTAATTAAAATAAAAATCAGTAAATCCTTAAATCTCCTAATAATTAGTTGAATCTTTCTGTTTTTCATTACCGTCTCTTTTTAAGCCTATCATAATGTTGTGTTTTTTCTAACCCCTAATTATTATATTATTTTCAAATAGTGTTTCCCCCAACCATTTTTCGGTTGCATAAGTCTAATGTTCAGTAAATGGAATAATAAATGGCGTTATCCGATATAGATTTAATACAGGAATATCTTACAGGGAATTCCCGCGCAATTGAGGAATTAATCTTTCGCTATGACAGATTGGTTCTTCTAACAGCATTAAAGTTCTGCGGAAACGAGGATGATGCAAAGGATATTTATCAGGATGTATTTATAAGAGTAATAAAAGGTTTGCGGAAATTTAAATATCAAAGTGAATTTTCAACCTGGTTGTATAAAATAACCGTAAACGTTTGTTTAACACATACATCAAAACAGAAAAAGAAAAGAGAGGAATATTTAACATCTGCTGATAATGAAAATGACGAAAACTCTTTGGAGGAAATTTTGATTGCAGATACTGAAGAATTTTCACCTCAATCAAGAGCGGAAAACTCCGATGTTTCAGAAAAAGTCGGCGATGCAATAAATTATTTATCACCGAATGAAAGAATGTGTTTTATACTTAAACATTACAACGGATACAAAATAAGAGAGATATCCGAAATGATGAATTGCAAGGACGGAACAGTAAAGAAATATTTGTTTGACGGGATAAGAAAATTAAGAAAGCGGCTTCAAAAATATGACCTTGTATAAAAATAAATCAATTTTAACGGGAAATCAGAATGAATCACGATAAATATAAACAGTGGATGGTGCTTGAACATTACCGGGAATTATCCGACGAAGAAAAGGTGAAACTTAACTCTCATTTAAAAGAGTGTGAATCTTGCAGACAGGAATTTGAATTGCTCGGTAATGATCTTAAGAATATTCCAAATGAGTTTAATGTTAAAAATGAAGAGCAAATTTTAAATGATGCAAGAAATAATTTGAGACGGATAATAATAGAAGAAAACTCAAAGCCTGTTTATAAAAGCAAGAATCTTTTTTCTTTTTTCGTTTATCCCAAAATCAGTTTTGCATTTGCCGGTGCGGGTTTGTTTTTATTGGGATTTTTGTTCTCGTTTTTGCTGCTTAATAATAAAAATGAAAATTCGTTGCAGACAAAAAACAACTCAAAAAATGTTTCTTATCTGAACCGGGTAGGAATGCGCTTAAATAATATAAACTTCACTTATACAAATCAAAATACCGGTGAGATACAGGTAAGTTTTGAAGCTGTTAAACCTGTTACGGTAAAGGGAAATATTAAAGATAAATACATACAAAATATTCTTATGTACTCAATGCTTGAAGAAAAGAATCCCGGAACCAGATTAAATACAATCAATTTTATAAAGAATGAAAAAAATACTCAATTTGATGATGAGGTTAAACAAGCAATTATTACTGTGGTAAAATATGATAAAAATCCCGGTGTAAGAATGGAAGCGCTGAGGCTTCTTGGCTCTCTGCAGTTGGATAAAGAAATAAAAGAAGCATTACTTTTTGTATTAATGAATGACAAAAACTCGGCAATGCGTATCGGTGCGATTAATAAACTTGCCGATGCTGCAAATAAGGGACTTCCGCTTCAAAATGATGATTTAGATCAATTGAAAAGGAGACTGAACACAGACAAAAACAACTACGTGAAATTAACGGTTAAAAAAGTTTTAGAGGAAAAATAAAAATGAATAAATTAAATAAATTCTATCTGCTTCTGTTGCTCGTCTCCATATTATCGCTTACGTTAAATGCCGAGGTCAATTCGCCGGATAAAAAATCCAAATCATTTAATGTTAAAAAAGGCGGTAAATTAATTGTTAATATAGTAGCAGGCAATATTTATGTCAGCACTTGGCAAAAAGATGTTGTCCGGGTTACCGTAAAGGGCAATGACGGGGAAGATAATCTAAGAGCACTAACATTTTCCCAAAATAATAACACAATAAACATTCAATCATCTTCTTATGAGGAAGAAGTTGATCTCGAAATTTCGGTTCCTTCTGCGTTTAACATAAATCTAAACACCTTCGGCGGTAATTTGTTGGTTAACGGTAATTTAACCGGTAAAATCAAAGCAAAAACTTCCGGCGGAAACATAAAAATTGATAAAGTAAAAGGTGATGTAAATTTAATAACGGCCGGCGGCGATATTAAAACAAAAGCAATTAACGGAAATGCAGCGTTAACTTCTGCCGGAGGGAATTTTAAAATCGGATTTATTACGGGTACGGCAAAAATAAGTACGGCAGGCGGAAATATATTTTTAGCTGGAGTAAGTTCCGAACTGGATTTAAGCACAGCCGGCGGAAACATTATGGTTGAATCGGTTAATGACGATGTAACAATATCAACCGGCGGAGGGAATGTAAATATTGGCGGTCTCGGTAAAAATATAAATATATCAACCGGCGGAGGAAATGTTCAGGTTAAAGGTGCAAAAGAGTCATTAACAATATCTACAGGATCAGGTAATATATCGGTGGATGATGCCAAAGGATGGGCAACTCTTTCAACCGGTGCCGGTCATGTCAGCCTTGTTTTGTCTTCTGTCGGAAACCATGATACAAATGTTAGAACAGGCGCCGGCAATATAACTCTTTATTTATCCCCTGATGCAAATGCTGTTGTCACTGCAGCCGTTAAGTTAAACAGATGGGCAATTGAATATAATGATAAAAGAAAATGGATAATATCCGACTTTCCGTCTACAACGTACAATATTGTTAAAGGTGGAAGTGAAATAGCCGCTGTTTATAAATTAAACAAGGGGAAGAATAAAATATTTTTAAAAGCTTCAGCCGGCAAAATAGAGATATTGAAATTAAAAGAATAAACGCAGTCGATAATCTCTAACGGAAAAAACTTTTTTAATATTTTAATCAAAATAAAACCGTCCATCAAGTAACTGTAATTTTAACCGTAACATTTTAACAGCTTATACGTCCAAACAATAGTGTGGTAAATAATAAGTATCTATCAGCAGCTTTGTTCAAATATCCACTTATTTAACCATTTATAAAAAATGAAAAGGTAAAGCATTTTAAAGAATGTAATTTTGAAATAAAAAAAATTAGAAAAAACATGAAAAAATTTATTTTACTATTAGTTATATTTTATACTTCTTTAATAATATCGGGACAAGAGAATCCGATAAAAAATATTAAAAAAACAACCGTTACTGCTTTTAGAATAACCCAACCGATAAAAATTGACGGCATCCTCGACGAAGATATATGGAAAAATTCAAAAGCAATAACCGGTTTTAAACAAAGAAATCCGGATGAAGGAAAACCTGCTACGGAAAAAACCGTAGTTAGAATCTTTTATGATGATGATGCAATTTATGTAGGTGCCAGAATGTTTGACAGAGCTCCGGATTCAATAGTAGCCAGACTCGTACGCAAAGATAATAATTCCAACTCTGACCAATTCATGGTTTTCTTCGATCCGTATAACGATAAAAGAAGCGGTTACTATTTCGGTCTAACGGCAGCCGGTACATTCAAAGACGGCGTATTATTTAATGATGATTGGAATGACGGTTCTTGGAATGCTGTTTGGGAAGGAAAGGTAAATATTGACGATAAAGGATGGACTGCCGAAATGAGAATCCCTTTTTCGCAAATGCGTTTTAAGCTTGGTAAAAGTAATGTCTGGGGAATAAATTTCAAACGGATCATATCAAGAAATAACGAATCCGATTATCTTTCTTACGTACCGAAAACCGGAAGCGGTTTTGTATCTCACTTTGTGGAGCTGCAGGGTTTGAACAATATTAAACCGCAGAACAAATTGGAAGTGCTACCTTATGTTACAGCAAAATCTTCCTTTACCCAAAAAGAAAACGGCAATCCGTTTAAGGACGGTTCTTCTTTTTTATCCAGTTTCGGTTTGGACCTTAAATACGGTTTGGGTTCCAATCTTACTTTAAATGCAACGGTCAATCCTGATTTCGGACAGGTGGAAATTGACCCCGCGGTTATAAATCTTAGCGATGTTGAAACATTCTTTGCAGAAAAAAGACCTTTGTTTGTCGAGGGTTCCTCTATATTCAACTTCGGCAGGGGCGGTGCGAGTAGATACTGGAACTTTAATTTCAGTAATCCCAATTTTTTCTACAGCAGAAGAATAGGCAGGATACCGCAGGGAAGCTTGCCGAGTTACGATTATGCAGATCCGCCGACCGGAACACATATTTTGGGTGCCGCAAAACTTACGGGTAAAATCGGCGATTTTAATGTAGGCGTAATACAGTCGCTTACCAAAAGAGAATTTGCCGATATTGTACTTTCGGGTAAAAGATCCAGCGTTGAAGTTGAGCCGCTTACTTATTACGGAGTATTCAGAGCCCAGAAAGAATTTAACGAGGGCAGACAGGCTTTGGGTTTTATGTCTACAATTGCAAGCAGGGCGTTTTCCGATAACAGGCTTAGAAATGAAATAAATTCTTCGGCATTTGCCGGCGGAATTGACGGATGGACATTCCTGGACGATTCAAAAACTTGGGTTCTAACCGGCTGGGCGGGTATGTCAACAATTAGAGGCAACTCAAAGAGAATTTTAAATGTACAGCAAAACTCACAGCATTATTTTCAAAGACCCGATTTTAATTATGAAAGTATAGACAGCAACGCAACTTCTCTTACGGGCTTTGCCGGAAGGTTTTATTTAAATAAGCAGAAAGGAAACCTTATATTCAATACCGCCTTCGGTTTTATTACTCCAAAATTTGATGTTAACGATCTTGGCTTTCTCAGAAGAACAAACGTAATGAACGGACATATAGGCGCGGGATATAAATGGACACAACCGACCGACTTTTACAGATATATTGAATTAGGCGGAGCTTTTTTTAGATCGTATGATTTTGACGGGAATAAAACTTCCGACGGATTTTTTCACGGCGGATTTATTCAATTTTTAAATTATTATTCCATTAATTGGAACTTTGTTTATAACCCCGAAACCTTTAACAACAGAGCAACAAGAGGCGGTCCCTTGATGATTAATTTACCCGGGTATCAAGTAAATTTAAATGTAAGAAGCGACAGCAGGAAAGACTTTGTTTTCGGAGTAAATTATTTTTCTTACAGGAAAACAGACGGGGCAAATTTTTGGAGTGCAGGCACAGGGGTTGAATTTAGACCTGCATCAAATATATTTTTAAGCTTGTCACCAAGCTACAATAAGAACATAGATCACGCCCAATACTTAGGAACTTTTTCCGATCCGTTTGCTGCGAATACATACGGAAAACGCTACGTTTTCGGAGAGTTGGAACAAACTACTTTTTCGGCTAATATTAGATTAAACTGGACGTTCACACCGACTTTAAGTCTGCAATTATTTCTTCAACCGCTGCTCTCTACAGGAAAGTATACCAACTACAAAGAACTTGCAAAACCAAGCAGTTTTGATTTTAATGTTTACGGGCAGGGCAATTCCACTTTTGATAACAACAACTATATTGCCGACCCTGACGGTGCAGGTCCCGCTTCCCCGATTGAAATAGGAAAACGGGATTTTAATTTCAGTTCATTAAGAGGTAACGCCGTTCTGCGCTGGGAATACAGCCCCGGCTCTGTCTTGTTCTTTGTGTGGACGCAAACACGCACAGGTTTCGAAGACAACGGAGACTTTCAATTCGGTCGTTCTTTCGGTAATTTATTTAACCTTCACCCCGACAATATCTTCCTAATTAAATTCACTCATTGGTTTAACATTTAACCAATAATTATTATTGAGAACATAAGGGCACAACCTCAGTGCCCTTGTGTTTTCTGCCTTAATTTTTTTACTTTACTAAATTTATTTATAAAACTTGAAAGTGCCGATGTGTGTTTTAATCCGTAGAATTTTATTTGCATGATGAACAATTATTGACGATTTTTTCATAGATTAAAATTATATTCAAATATTTTTAGACGGAATTTATGGAAGGATATACGGACGAACTCTTAAAATGGCGGGATGAATTCCCCATCTTGCAAAAATCAACTTATCTTATTTCTAATTCCCTGGGTGCAATGCCGAAAAGTGTTTATGATAGAATGCACGAATACGCAGATACCTGGGCAACTCTCGGCGTAAAAGCCTGGCAGGAAAAGTGGTGGGAGTTATCCCTGCAAACCGGAAATTTAATTGCTCCTTTAATACGTGCAGGCAAAAATGAAATAACAATGCACCCGAACGTTTCTTTGATTCAATCAATAATTGTTTCGTCTTTTAATTTTGAAGGCAAAAGAAATAAAGTAATTTATACGGATTTGGAATTTCCTACCGATACATACGTCTATCAAAAATTAGCAAAATCCAAAGGTGCCGAAATTCAAATAATAAAATCCGATGACGGGCTTATTCCGCCAACCGAAAAATTAATAGATTCAATAGACGAAAACACTTTGCTCGTTCCGGTATCTCACGTTCAATTTAAAAATGCTTACAAAATGGATGTTAAATCTGTTGTTGAAAAAGCACATTCGGTCGGTGCCTTGGTTGTGCTCGATGCTTATCATTCGGTGGGTACCGTAGAAGTTGATGTTAACGATTTGGGCGTTGATATATTAATGGGCGGAGTTTTAAAGTGGCTTTGCGGAGGACCCGGGGGCGCATTTTTATGGGTAAAACCCGAGCTTCGAGAAAAACTTGAACCTGAAGTAACGGGCTGGCTCGCTCATTCAAATCCATTTGCTTTTGAAAAAGAAATGAAATATACAAACTCGGCTTACAGATTTATGAACGGCACGCCTGCCATTCCTTCATTTTATGCCGCTCAGGAAGGACCGAAAATAATAAATAAAATTGGTATTGATAAAATCAGAAATAAATCAATTCGTCTAACAGGAATAATAATTGAAAAAGCGGAAGCCGCAGGTTACAAGATAAACACGCCTAAAGACCCCAATTTGAGAGGCGGTACCGTTTCAATTGACATGCCTGACGCGTTTGAAATTTCGAATGAACTTTTAAGTAGAAATATAATGATTGATTTCCGTCCCGGTGCGGGAATTAGAATTGCACCGCATTTTTATAACACCGATGAAGAGATTGATATTTTGTTCGATGCGATAAAAGAAATAAAATAAAATTGGGGTTATTCAACCGTAGAGACTTTGCATGCAATGTCTCTACGGAACATTTTTGGTTTTTTTATATCTAAAAGGAATATTATGAGTTCTCTTTTTAATTCCGAATTGATAGAAACGGATCTATCGGCTATTGCAGACAGTTCTTTGGTCAACGAGGACTTGGCGGCAACCAAAGTAAACGAAAGAACTTGGGGAACATATAATTTCGCGGCTTTGTGGATCGGGATGAGCATCAACATTCCCACTTATCTGTTGGCAAGCGGACTGATTGCCGGCGGAATGAATTGGTGGCAGGCACTGCTTACAATTACACTCGGCAACGTAATAGTTCTTATACCGATGGTGCTTAACGCACACGCAGGAACAAAATACGGCATCCCCTTTCCCATTTTGGCAAGAGCTTCATTCGGGACGTTAGGTTCGAATGTTCCGGCTTTATTGAGAGCGGTTGTTGCCTGCGGGTGGTTCGGAATTCAAACCTGGATAGGCGGGCAGGCACTTAACTCTTTGATTATTTTATTATTTCCGCAATGGGCTTTTTTTGCATGGGGACCGGCTATCGGATTTATGATCTTTTGGGGAATGAATGTTTACTTCATTGTAAAAGGCACGGAATCAATAAAATGGTTGGAATCCTTCGGCGCACCTTTTTTGCTTTTAACGGCATTGGGATTATTGATTTGGGCTTATATAAACGGCGGCGGGTTCGGACCGATTTTAAGTCAGCCGAGCAAGTTTGAAACATCTTTGGATTTCTGGAAATTTTTTGTCCCTTCCTTAACCGGAATGGTAGGCTTCTGGGCTACTATTTCTCTGAATATTCCGGATTTTACGAGATACGCTAAAAGTCAAAGGTCGCAGATACTCGGACAGGCTATTGGGCTGCCGCCGACAATGGCTTTCTTTTCTTTTATCGGTATTGCGGTAACTTCGGCAACGGTTGTTATTTTTGGCGAAGCAATATGGGACCCTGTAATTTTACTTTCCAAGTTTGAAAGTCCTGTTTTGATTTTTATCTCCCTTGTTGCATTAATTATTGCAACGCTTACAACAAACATTGCCGCAAATGTTGTTTCTCCTGCAAACGACTTTGCAAATTTATTTCCCAAGAAAATTAATTTTGTAAAAGGCGGATTAATTACGGCTGTAATAGGAATAGCCTTGATGCCGTGGAAACTGCTTTCGGATTTCAGCGCTTATATTTTCGGCTGGCTTATTGGTTACTCAAGTTTCTTGGGACCGATAGCGGGAATATTGATTTGCGATTATTTTATTATAAGAAAACAAAACTTAACAGTAAAAGATCTATACGTAAGAAACGGAATTTACGAATTCAAAAGAGGGTTTAATCCAAAGGCAATGATTGCTTTGGCTTCGGGTGTGTTTATTGCTTTAATAGGATTGCTCGTTCCTCAAGTAAGTTTTCTTTATGATTATGCTTGGTTCGTCGGTTTTGCTTTGGCGTTTGTTGTTTATTATTTTTTAATGAAGAATGACAAAACGTCGGTATAATGCCAATTCATATAATAGAATTTGTAGCCGCAGACTTTATGTCTGCGGATAACTTGGACACAATTTGCGTCGGCATAAAGCCGACGGTTACCTCCATTCATCTAAATTATAAATCGTTGATCCGCGCATTTTATATTTTTTCCAATAGTTTACCAAACCTGCTTTTACAGGATTGTTAAGGATGTAGTGAATTTGTGCAAATAAATCTTCATTGCTGCGTATAATGTGATCGTAATAATCTTTTTGCCATTTGAATTCGGGTAAATTTTTGTAAAGCCAATAACCGCTTTTTTGCTTAAAAGAATCGATGCATTTTTTGATGTTTGATTTTGAATTTTTTCCTGACAATATAAAATGAAAATGATCGGGCATAAAAAG
>CAZAOG010000007.1:28354-36244 GCA_964486645.1 uncultured Ignavibacteriaceae bacterium
GCAATCGTGAGTACTCAGCGCCTCCAATAAAATCTCTTCAATTTTATAAAATGTTTTTTTATTGGAAAAAAGAGGAGCCCTGTTTTTTACATTTCCGGTAAATGCCACAAATTTTTTACCCACATAAAGCTCGGGCGGTAAGCGATGTTTTTTCTCTATTATATGTCTTTTATTATTACTCAAAACTATTAAATAATAATTTGATGTTTTTAGTTGTTCTTCAGATTCATATAAAGACAAAAAATCAAAGCCGGCAGCTAAATTGAAATATAATATTGAATGTAACCGCAGATTGTAACCGCAGACTTTATGTCTGCGGATAACTCCCCACCCGGACATTATTTGCGTCGGCGTAAAGCCGACGGCTACATATTTTTTACTTTTATTACTTCTGCAGCTATGCTTATTGCTATCTCTTCGGGAGTTTCGGCTTCTATTTCCAAACCTATGGGTGTGTGGACTTTCGAGAAAAGTCTGTTATCTATTCCCGCATCCGTTAATGTTTGAAATATTGTTTTTATTTTTCTTTTGCTGCCCATCAAGCCGATGTATTTCAAATTCTTTTTTATTACCGACTTTAATGCACCGGAATCCCCGGCGTGCATCGGTGTTGCAATCATTACATACGATTTATCGCCTTCCGCTATATTGTGCCCCACTTCATCATATCTACAAATTATTATCTCATCCGCAAATTCATTCTGCTCTATTGTAAAAACATCGTCCCTGTGGTCAAAAACAACCACATAAAAACCAATGGATTTCATTATTCTGGAAACAGCCAAACCTATGTGTCCGCCGCCCACAATATATGCCGTTTCCGTAAAACCTATCTGCTCTCTGTATTCCCACTTCTGTCCGTCATCACTAAATTGAATTCTTGTTAAATCGGAATTATCGGTATAATTAAAAGTCGATTCGTTTATTAACAATTCTCCCGACTTTCTGTTTTTAATATTATCAATTATATGTTCAACAATATTTGTTTCTTTTTTAGATAAAATTTTAATTATTACGGTTTGTCTCCCGCCGCAAATCAAACCGGATTTTTCGTGTGTTGTGGAATTGCTGTGATACAATCTTTTTATTGACGTTGTTTTTCCCTCGAAAAGCAGCCCCAAAGAATATTCCAGCAAATCGTTTTCCATTATGCCGCCGCCTATGGTGCCCATCATCTCCGCTTCTTCGTTAACAGCCATTTTAAAACCTTTCCTTCCGGGCGAAGAATTGGAAGATTCGGCGACGATTAAAAGAGCAATTTTCTTTTCTTCTTCGAGAAACTTTTTTATAAAATGCCAAATTGATTTGTACTTCATTTAATTATCTCCTGAGTAAGGGGCAATAAAAGAGCAATTAATATTATTGCAGTAATTCCATCGATCCATCAATAATTTTTTTTATTTTGTCAACAAATAATAAGTAACTGGCTTTATTAACGCAATGTGTTTGTTGAGAAGATAAGCTGAATTAAAGAAAGTCGAATATTACCTGATTCAAAGTAACCTTGGTGATTGCCCCCATTAAACAGCAGCTAAAAATTTATACTAAAAAATATATTATAAAACTTGCTTAATTATAAAATGTAAAGTATATTTGATATATTATAAAACAAACTTTCCTTTTGGGAAAAACATTTTTACAAATAACATCATTAATTATATTGGGTATAAATTATGACAAAAAAATCTTTTTTTGATTGTGAAAGAAAGAGTCTAGAGAATTTGAAGAAATATCAATTTCCGAATTATTTTAAAAAGATCGGAATAGTTTTATTCATATTTTCTTTTCTTTTAATCTTTGTTAACAAATTTTTTATAGGTTACTCCGAGGTTAATTTGGTTGTAAAATATGGAATGTTAATCGGTTTGCTGTTTGTTTCCGTTGCAAAAGAAAAAATAGAAGACGAACTGATAATAAACTTGAAAATGCAATCATATACGTTCGCTTTCATTGCCGGAGTTGTTTATTCTTTAATACTGCCTTTAATATATTTTATTCAGGATATTATTTTTCAATCCGAGAAAGCTTTATTAAAAGACATTGGTGATTTCCAAATTTTATGGTTCCTTTTGTTTGTGCAGATTATTTATTATGAATATTTAAAAAAGTTATACAAATGAAAAATCGATTAAAAATTGAACGAGCGATTTTAGATATAACACAAGAAGAGTTGGCAAAAAAAATCGGAGTTTCAAGGCAGACAATCAATTCAATTGAAAAAAACAGATACGTTCCTTCTACTATACTTGCTTTAAAACTTTCTAAAATGTTTAATAAAACCGTTAATGAAATCTTTATTTTAGATGAAAACGATTAAAAGATTTATCAAAACATTATTTAATCTTAAATACAAGCTGATGGTATAAGAAGATAATTTTCGTCTGCTGAAAGTTCGGTTAAAATACATCCGAACTCGGTGTATAATAAATATCCGTAATTACGGAGAAAGTGGATCGGAGAATTTTTAGGCGGCAAAAAGTAAAGTTTAATTAACCACAAAGGAAACGCAAAGTGAAAACAAATCTAATAATCTCCTCCGTTTACTTTGCAAATCCTTGAAGTTCTCTGAGGTTAAACTTACTTTAAATCGTACTTTTTAAAGAACGAATAACAACAAACGGGAATTATAGTTTCACATAAATATTATTCTTCGGAATTATTCGATATTTTGCTTAATCAACTTTTGCCGCCTTTTTTCCCTGCGAGCCGAGAAAGTTGTACTCTCAAAACCCACCGGCTAATTTCTTTATTATTTTATATTATTTTATATTATATGGTTTATTGAAAAAATTTTTATCACAATTATTTAGCGTGGAAATATGAATCTTTCAGAAAGAATTTTAAAGCTTGCCGGAAAATATGAATCGTTTACTTCAACAAATCTCTCCAAACTAATTCAACACAAATCATTAAGTATGGGTGAAAAAGAAGTGGCTTCTCTGATGAAAAAAATGATGGAAGAAGCAGGCTTTGATGAAGCGTGGATTGACGGTTTGGGAAATGTAATAGGTAAAATAGGCAGCGGAAAAAAAATTATTGCTGTTGACGGACACATTGATACGGTAGATATCGGTAATATCGATAATTGGAGTTTTGACCCCTTCGGTGGAGAAATTAAAGACGGTTTCGTACAAGGTCGCGGCAGTGTAGATCAGACCGGCGGACCGGCAGCATTTATTACCGCGGGAAAAATATTAAAAGAATTGGGCTTGACAAATGACGTTACAATTTATTTTATAGGTTCCGTTATGGAAGAAGACTGCGACGGTTTATGCTGGAAATACATAGTTGAAGAGGATAAAATAAAACCGGATTATGTAATCGTAACCGAACCGACAAACTTGAATATTTACCGGGGACACAGAGGACGAATGGAAATAGAGGTTTCTTTTTACGGACTCTCCGCACACGGTTCGGCTCCGGAAAGGGGTAAAAATGCAATCTATATGGCATCCAAAGCAGCATTGGAAATTGAAAAACTTAATGAAAGATTAACAGCCGATGAATTTTTAGGTAAAGGATCGGTTACTATTTCCGAGATTGTTTCATCAAGCCCCTCTTTGTGCGCCGTTTCCGATTTCTGTAAAATTCATCTCGATAGAAGACTTACCAAAGGCGAAGATAAAAATTTAGCTTTAAAACAAATTGAAGAAATAGTAAGCGGAATGAATGCAAAGGTTGAACTATTAAACTATAAAGAAAAAGCTTATACGGGATTGGAATACGGGATGGAAAAATATTTTCCGACCTGGGTACTTGAAGAAAACCATCCCGCTATTCAGAACGGAGTTAAAACTTATCAGGATTTATTCGGCGAAAGCCCTCTTGTTGACAAATGGACTTTTTCTACAAATGGTGTTGTAATAAATGGAATTTACGATATCCCCGTAATCGGATTCGGTCCGGGAAATGAAGTTATGGCTCACGCCCCGGATGAGAAGGTACCGGTTGAACATCTTGTTAAAGCTTCTGCATTTTATGCGTACTATTGTTCTATTATTTAATTTATAGGTCCACTTAAAAAAGGTAAATTTATAAGTAAGTGATATAATTATAAACCGTAAAAACGGTTTGAAAAATTGTTAAGTTGTTATTAACCTGCGACTTAAGGTTAATGAAACCAAAATAAAAACTTGAACCGTTTTAACGGTTTTCGTTAGTTTTTTTAGTTGGCTCTTTTTTATTATACTAAATATTGAGGTTCAAAATATGATATCTAAATTGAAAGGGAAACACTTCCTTACCTGTGATGACTGGACAAAGCAAGAACTGGATACTGTGTTTAACACGGCATCGGATTTAAAAGAAAAATTTGCAAACGAAACACCAACAAGATATTTACAAGACAAAACATTATTCATGATATTTTTCGAGCAGTCCACGCGTACCAGAAATTCTATGGAAGCGGGAATGACGCAGTTGGGAGGTCATGCCCACGATCTTACCGCTGATAAAATGCAGCTTTCTCACGGCGAAACGCCCAAAGATACTGCGATCATTCTTTCCAGAATGGGACACGGTATCGCATCAAGAAATTGTTTCTACTGTATCGGAAATGAATATCTCAAAGAAATGGCAAAATATTCTACCAAGCCGGTTATGTCTCTTCAGGATGATATTTACCATCCTTTTCAGGGATTGGCGGATTTAATGACGATTTTTGAGTACTTCGGAAAAAACACTAAAGGTCTGAAAGTAACTGTTTCGTGGGCATATGCCGATACGCATTCAAAGCCCTTATCCGTACCTCAAACACAGATGCTGCTTTTTCCGCGTTACGGAATAGACGTTACAATAGCTCATCCAAAAGAATTTCCGTTAAGTAAAAATATTGTCGATAAAGCTAAAAAGAACGCTGAAGAAGGCGGCGGCAGTTTAAAATTTACCGATAATATGGATGAAGCTTTTGAGGGCGCGCAGATTGTTATTCCAAAAAATTGGGGCGGATTCGGTTATTACGATGCTGATGAATACCTCCAAAACGAAGAAGAAAGTAAGAAAGAAATGAAAGCGAATTTAGAAAAATATAAAAATTGGATTTGCGACAAGAACAAAATTAAACTTGCGGATAAAAACGTAAAACTTATGCATGCTTTACCCGCCGACAGAGGACACGAAGTAACCGATGAAATTTTGGATAACCCCGATACTTCAATTGTCTTTGACGAGGCTGAAAACAGGCTGCACACCGCAAAAGCAATTATGTCATTAACAATGTAATATTTTAGTGAAAGAAGACTTTAAATATAAATGCGACATCTGCGGTCAAGTTTATGGTATTGAAAAAGACTTGATGCTTTGTCCAAAATGCCGCGAAGAAAATATTGAAGGCAAACCGTTAAAAGGAATCCTTAAAGTTCAATTACCCGAGGGATTGAAAAATTCTTTAACAAAAGAAGAAAAATTTAACGTTTTCGATTTCTTACCTGTAGAAGAAAAATTTTTTCCTTCAATTAGTGTGGGCAATACTCCGCTTATGGAAGCAAAGAATATTCAAAAGGAATTGGGGTTCGATAACATTTACTTAAAATTTGACGGTACAAATCCGACAGGTTCTTTTAAGGATAGAGCGTCATATTTGGTCTCCGCCTTTGCTAAAAAAAATAATGTGAATGAGATTGTAGTAGCCTCCACGGGTAATGCAGCTTCTTCAATGGCCGGAATAGCGGCGGCGGCTGGACAAAAAGCCTTTATCTTTATGCCCGAGTCGGCTCCGAAGGCAAAATCGGTACAGTGTCTTCAGTACGGCGCCGAACTGATTCCCATCAAAGGCGATTACGATATGGCTTTCGATCTTTCGTTAAAGTTTTCTAAAAGAACCGGGTTCCTTAATCGCAATACGGCTTATAACCCCATGACAATTGAGGGAAAGAAAACAGTTTCATTTGAATTGTACGAGCAGATGGGTGAGAAAGAAATTGATTACGTATTCTTGCCTGTCGGTGACGGCGTTATTCTAAGCGGAGTGATAAAAGGTTTTAGAGATTTAAAATATTTGGGTTTTATAAATAAAATTCCTACAATAATCGGTGTGCAGGCGGAACACAGCTCTTTCATTTACAATGCGTTTTATAATGACGTGTTTGATTTTAATTATAAGGCAACCACGGTTGCGGATTCAATTTTGGTTAATGCCGCACGTAACGGTTACACCGCAGTAAATGATTTAAAATCTATTGAAGGCGAAATGGTTTTGGTCAGTGATAAAGAAATTTTATCCGCACAACACTATGTTTCTAAAATGAGCGGAGTTTTCTGCGAACCTTCTTCCGCGGCTTCATTTGCAGGATTTCTAAAACTAAAGAAAAATATTTCTAAAAATAAATCCGTAGTTTTACTTTTAACCGGGCACGGACTTAAAGATATCGATACTGCCGTTAAATCCATAAATTTTCCCAATTCCTTTGAAGCGGATATCGATTATATAATTGATAACTTAAATTTTTAACAAACTAAAGTAGATAAAATGATTGAGCTAAATATTAATAAAACCGTACGTAAAAATAATATTCAAAGATGTATCGAAAAAAATATTATTTACCCCACTTACGAACAGATGAAGTATCCGTCAAAGATTCCTTCGGAAATTGTCGAACGTTTAAAGGATGTCGGTTTGTGGGACTTAAATCCGTTAAACCTTTTTAGAATAACCTGGAAGAACGAACCGAAAGAATCCGGCGGGGCATACGGCGATGTTAATTTCATCGAGCTGCCTCCGGAGTTGACGGGGGTAAAAGCCAAAATCATTGCATTAACAGGTAAATGGTTTCCAACCGGTGCACACAAAGTAGGTGCAACTTACGGATGTTTGGCTCCTTCGTTGGTAACGGGTAATTTTGATTCAACATCTCAAAAAGCTGTCTGGCCTTCAACGGGAAATTACTGCAGAGGGGGTTCATTTAATTCGGCATTGTTAGGCTGCCAATCTATCGCGATACTTCCGGAAGAAATGAGCGCGGAAAGATTTGAATGGCTGCGGAGTCTTGCCGGCGAAGTTATTGCTACCCCCGGCTGCGAAAGTAACGTTAAAGAAATTTTTGATAAGTGCTGGGAGTTAAAAGCTACAAGGGACGACATAAAGATATTTAACCAGTTCGAAGAATTCGGTAATTACCTATGGCATTTTGAAGTTACCGGAAATGCTATTGAAGAAGTGTTTGAGAAAAATTTCGAATCAAAAGGTAACGCGGCGGGATTTATTTCCGCTACCGGTTCAGGCGGTACAATTGCTGCGGGCGATTATCTTAAATTACAATTCCCGCAACTTAAAATCGCCGCATCCGAAGCGCTTCAATGTCCGACACTTCTTCTTAACGGCTACGGCGGTCATAGAATTGAGGGAATAGGCGACAAGCATGTACCCTGGATACACAATGTGAAAAACACGGATGTTGTTATCGCAGTTGACGATAATGATTGTATAGAATTAATCAGGTTATTCAATGAGGACGAGGGGAAAAATTATTTGATAAAAAAGGGTCTTTCCGAAAAAATTGTTTCAAAACTTGATTTGATAGGAATTTCGGGAGCTGCAAATATTCTTTCCGCGGTAAAATTTGCAAAATATTTTGAATTGAAAGAAAACGATATTGTGTTTACCATTCTAACGGATTCTATGGATTTATACGGTTCAAGATTAAAAGAATTGAATGACAAATTCGGTAAATTCAGTCACGATGATGCCGTTAGGGTTTACAATAAAAATTTGATGGGCGCAAATACTTCTTCAATGCTTGAATTAAGTTATTACGACAAAAAGAGAATACACAACTTAAAATATTTTACGTGGATTGAACAGCAGCAGAAAGATTTAAATGAGTTAAACGCACAATGGGATGATTATCCGGGGTACTGGGAAAAAATAAGAAGTTTAACTCCTAAAATTGACGA
>CAZAOG010000007.1:36344-41934 GCA_964486645.1 uncultured Ignavibacteriaceae bacterium
CACACCGTTATGTGTTAAGAGAATAATCCGGACATTGTCTTAATATTCCTGACTTCCAACCAAAACGGATCTAAGTTATTGTAATAAAAGGAGATAGTTTTTTTCTAAGGCACTACATCGCCAATTTGCAAAAATAGTTGTATTTTTAACTCATATTCTGAATATCAACGATGGAAAGGTCGGAAGTCAGGGAACAGGGCGACGGTGAACGGGATACTATTAGTTATATCCTGTGGAAGGACATACGGAACATCAAGTTTTACTGGAAAGTCCGTAAGTAACAAACGCCTAACCAATCGCTGCACCTGACCGCTATTCCGCTGTGCTTCGACTGCGCTCAGCATAAACACTACATAGAGATAGGTGAGTTTAGTCGTTATACCGTGAGAGAAAAATATTAAAGATGTGTTTTTTTAATTATTGAAGAGAAAGAGAAACTTTCAATGCTTTATCAACTTCAAGCATTTTGGTTTTGTCAAGTGTACCATATTTTGTAATCAGTCTTTGATTTTTATCAACTGTTCTTATTTGACCGCAGTCAACATAACTGTCTTTAGATAATCCACCTTCCCCTTTTTTAAGAAATATCATTATCGGCAATGGCTTTGTTATTTCTTTTACACTTGAGATTGGTGCAATTATTGTGACGGGACTGAATTTATTTCCAATATCATTTTGAATTATAACAGCTGGTCTTGCTTTCCCAATTTCTTTACCAATTTTTGGATCGAGATTTACAAGATAAATATCTCCGCGAAGTAGAGGAAAAATTATTCCGGTTCTATCCTTTATCTGCATATTCCCACTCCTCTTGAGATTTTATGTAATAATCATAGTTAGCTTTATAACCGGCTTCCAGCTCATTTTCAATTTTCTCTTTCTCAATTTGATCAATATAATTTTGTAAAGCGTTTCGTGCAATTTCACTGATTGTTAATTTTGTTTGCTTTGAAATTTCATTTACTTTATCCGATAATTCAGAGTTCACAAAAAAACTTAATCTTTCTTTTTTATTTTTTAATTGTACAGAAGGCATAAAAACTCCTTTTGGAAATAATATTACCACAAATATGTGTAATAATATAAGCATAATCAAGTGTAATAAATGGTGTATATTAATGTGAGTTTCCGGTATAATTAACTTTTGCACCCGACGGCAAAACAGGACGGTATTTTTGTGTCTTGCTTTGTACGTTTGAAATTATCATTTTGTAGTAGTGCAGTTATATAAATTTTAAATAATTATTGGCAGTAGTTTTTCAGTTCTGCATTGTAGTTTAGGGCGGACGGTTGAAAAGCGACGCCGTTAACTACAACTGTAAAGGAGGTATAACAATGAAGAAATCGATTATCCTGCTGGTATTTAGTTTCTTTATTCTCTTTCTTTCTGTTCACACGTACGCAGAAACTCCGAGAGAAGGATTAAAAGCGATTATTGAGCTGTATAAAACCAAGAACTTCAAGAAACTTGTACAGGAACGTTACTCAGAACTCGAACGGTTTGGACGTACCGAAGATATCGTGAACAAACTCACGGAAATATTCAGGAAGAGATATAGCAATGATAAACTACTCGCAAGAACAGTTTCATTTCTAGAAAGAGCACTGAAGGCAAAACCACTAATCGTGAAAAGAGAGGACCCTCAGAAGGGCGAAACCGGGGATGTAGCTAAGTTTAAGGTGGTATTAAATAGCCGAACAGTTGAGTACAGGCTGTACAAGATGAAAACGGGCCTATGGGGCTTTCATCTATAAGCCCGCTTGCGCCGGGGTAAATGTAATTTTTAAGTTCGGCATTGTTGTTTAACTGTAGTGAAGTCGTAAAAAAATATTTTTAATAAATTAAAAGTTTTCCTGTTGAAATGTTTACTCGGTAATGCATCCCAACAAGCCCGTCAAACCAAATGTTGTCAGACAATTTTCTTTATTGCATTGTACGATATTCTATTTTGTTTTTACGATGGGTAGTACCGCCATTGCCTTTTAGCGTTTCATAATATAATTCTGCCTTTGTAATGCGTAGTTTTTTTCCACCACGTTCTCTAAAATTAATTGCCGTTTTATTTTAGGTCCCATACTGCCGCCGGGGAGAAAACCAAGGTGTTAGACACTAGAAAAAATAGTTTTTTTAGTTAATAATAAATCTTGTAAGGGAAGATTAATATGACTTCTTTAGTCCATTCAAAATTATTTGGAACATTTTACTATCGTTGTTAACCATACATTCAATTGAGGCTTTTATAAATTTATTTTCATCATCTTTCAATTCTAAAGTATCTTGATAATCTATATATTCATAACCATTGTAGGTAGCTATCATATCAAAAAATAATCTTGTGACTCTTCCGTTTAGTTCAAAGAATGGATGTAAAGCAATGAGTTCACACATATAATATGTTAGCTTTTGTGCGAATTCTTTTCTCGGCTTATCTGAATAGTCTTTCAAATAATTATCTTTTTCAAGCTTAGCAAAAATTTCTTTTGAAGTTTGTTCAAGAAATTTTACCTGACAAAAAGTAGAATATCCCTTTGAAATATTCACAGTTCTGTATTTACCCGCAAAATCATAAAGTTTATAAAAAGTTATTTTATGAAGTTTCCTGAAATATTTTTAGTCAAAAACAGTTGTTTCTGTTAATTCTTTGTGGAAATATTCATAGCCATACAAAAGAAGTTTTCTTTCTTCATTTTCAAGAGTTTTAATATCTTTTATGTTGAGTTTGTTTATTGGAATGTTTGTGTCTTTGTAATAAATATAGTTTTTATCTTGCCTATATTTTGACATTAATTTCTTACTTTTGTTCTTTTGGCATTCTTAGTTTTTTCTCGTGGAATTTTTTGCCCTTCAATCTTGGAAGAAATCTCTACTGCTCTTTTGGCTTTTTTTATGGAGAATTTAGTTTTGTTCATTTTTTTTAATTGTTTTTACAAATATAATAAAGATAAGTTTTATTTGAAATCTGAAAGTTGTGTATAACTAATCTCTCAAAAAACAGCGGGCAAGCTGCTTACCGACAACGTGGTAATGCAATGTGTTGCGTTATAACTCTAATTAGAATAAACAATTGTAGTACCGGCATTTCCTTTTAATGTTTCGTAATATAATTCCGCTTTTGTGATGCGGACTTTTTTACCTCCGCCTTCTAAAAAATTAATTGCCGATTTTATTTTGGGCCCCATACTTCCGTCCGGGAAGATATTTTTATTATACAGGTCTTTAGTCTCCTGCAAACTTAAAAGTCTTAAATCTTTTTGATCTGGTTTCTGGTAATTTAATTTAGCCCCGTCAACATCGGTAAAAATATTCAGCTCAACATCCAAATCTTCGTTCCTGTTTTCGGCTTTTTCAATAAGCATTGTTCCCAATAAAGCCGAAGCTAAATCTTTATCGATCACCGCTTCGACGCCGGTATAAATTTCAAGCGGTTTTTGATCTCGGTTATATTTCCTTTTATAATTAATATCATAATTACATTTATAAATTTCATCGTCGTTAATAATTTCGGGTGATACTTTTCTTACAGGAATTCCCCCGCCGCCCACGGCGATAGGTATAATCCCCGATTGTAAATTGCTTTCCACTATATCAATCTCAAGTATGTCAATCGGTTTGGGAGAAGGAACAACCCAGCGCCAAAGTTCTTCGCCTTCGTCGTTCTTTTTATAGAACTTCATTAAATGCTTTGCTTCCAATTGAATTTTTTCCGCCTCTTCTTTTTTATATGCAGGACCGATAAACTTTGTAGGATTTCGGAAATCCTTATCGTTATGATCAACGACTACTCTTGTAACTGTTTCGGCAACAATTCTATCAATCCCGATTATGTGTAATGAATTTGTCAATTGTGCAAGCATATATCCCATGGCACCCTGAGCATCGGCACCGCAAATGTCTAAGGGTAAGGGATGCAAAATCGGTATTGAATATTCGGAACGCAAAATAATATTTCCCACTTGCGGTCCGTTACCGTGGGTTAATATATAATGATCGTCGGGGTTATCTTTAATTATTTTAGCCAATAACTCACATGTGGCTGCAGTGCGCTGCCATTGTTCGGGTAAATCCGGAATTTTAAACTTCCCGGTTTGGGGATCAATTTCACCCGTAGGTGAAACATCGTTTCCGCCAAGTGCAAATATTTTTAATCTTTTTTTCATAAATTATTTTTAGTATAGATTAATGTTTGTTGTTGCTCAAATTTAAAATATAAATTACTAACTCACGGTACGCATTATTTTACGTCCGGATTCATAAACTTTAGTTAATTCGGTTCATCCTTTCCCACAATTTTTTAGCTTTGGTCCTCGCTTCGGAATAAATTGAATTTATCTCGAAAGGGAACTTCCGGTTTTCATAAACAATGGTTCCATTAATTATCACTGTTTCAACATCTCCGGAAGAAAAACCGAAAATAAAATGTCCTGCAAGATTCTCATCAACTAAATCTGTCGGCGGAATATAATCATAAATCACAATATCCGCGACGTAACCTTTTTCTATTTTTCCGAATTTTTTGTCAAAATATCTTTCTAAAAGTGTATTGCCGTTTTGCAAAAATTTCAAATAGTCGTTCATCGTCAGCTTTCCTTTCGAATCGGCATTTTTAAAGAAAGCAAATTTAATTTCTTCAAACATGTTCGAACCGATACCGTCCGTTCCAACGCCGACATTTTTAACTTTGTAAAGACTGTCCATGTACCCGACTCCGTTATTCATGTTGGATCTTGGGTTGTGAATCAGGAAAGAATTCTTTTCATTAAGAATTGAAATATCGTTGTCCGTCAAATATACCCCGTGTGCGATTATAGATTTTTCATTTAACAGGGAAAAATCATCTAATCTTTGCAAAACATCTTTACCATAATGGTGATGTGAAAAAGATGAATCATACTGATCTTCGGAAACATGAATATGAAGTCCTCGATTAGTATTAATCGTTGCATTATAAATTTGTTCAAAAGAGTTATCGCTCAGAGTGAAAGGCGCATGAGCACCGAGAGCTGCTTCAATTAAATATTTTGAATCCCCGGATTTTTTTTCTTCTTCAATTTTATTTATAAATTCTATTGACTCATTTATTCCCTCGGTCATTCCGTCAATGCCGTTTCTATCCGTTATTTCGTATGCTAAAATCCCTCGGAGACCCGCAGTTTCGAAAGCTTTTTTTAATGTTGAGAGAGAACCGGTAATAAAAGAAGGTGAAGCATTATGGTCCAGTACGGAGGTAGTTCCGGCTTTAATTGATTCCAACGCCCCGATTAATCCGCTGTAGTAAAGTGATTCTTCATCAAGTGCCCTGTCGAGTCGCCACCACAAATTTTTTAATATACTCACAAAATCATACGACGGTTTAATATCCGCAATTATTCCTCGGGCAAGTGCCGAATAGAAATGATTATGGGAACAAACCAAACCGGTTGAAATAAATTTGCCTTCAAGATTTAATATCTTGTCGGCTTTGTAGTTATTCCCGATATCCCTGCCGGTTTCTATAATTATTTCGTTCTCAATAACAACGTCAACATTGTAATTGATTTTCGGAGGATAAAATTGAATTAAATTTGTGTTTTTTAACAGGATCATTTTTTA
>CAZAOG010000007.1:42034-51777 GCA_964486645.1 uncultured Ignavibacteriaceae bacterium
TTTTCGGAGGATAAAATTGAATTAAATTTGTGTTTTTTAACAGGATCATTTTTTATCCTCTCTTTTTTCTCTTTTCTTTATCGGCAATTTAAAATATCGCCTTCCGTCATATTGATAAAAAGCATTTGCAACGGCAGCGGCTGTAGGAACCAAGCCGATCTCCCCTACACCTTTTACTCCGTAAGGTCCGTGCGGGTCGGGAACTTCAATTCCTATTACCTTCATTTTAGGAGTTTCTTTTGCCCTTAAAATACCCATCTTTCTTAGTCTGGTGCTTTTGGGAACGCTGTTCTCCAACTCAAGTTCTTCCGATATTGCATAACCCAAACCCATATGGATTGAGCCTTCTATTTGTCCTTCAAACAAACCGGGATTTATAATTTTTCCGGCATCGTGGGCGGCATAAACAGTATCAATTTTTCCGTCGTCATTTAAAACAACTACCTGAGTTGCATAGCTGTAAGAGTAATGAGTAATTATTTCTTCAACATCTGCGCCGGGTTTTGTTGTCCAGTTGCAGACCCATTCTCCTTTGTAAACTTTTCCGGCAAGTTCTTCCAACGATTTTGATTTCAGATCTTCTTTAAGCTGCAGGCATGCATTAGCAATTGAGTTGCCGATAATGGACGTTGCCCTTGATGCAGTCGTCATTCCGGCAGAGGCGTTTGCAGAGGTATCAACTTTCACTTCTACTATTTCGGGCGGAATACCGGTTTCGTGTGATAAAAATTGAACCGCCATTGTGTTAACGCCTTGTCCCATTTCCGTCCAGCCATGATGAAGCGTTACCTTTGATGGGGAAACAATTTCAATAGTAACTTTTCCTTCATCAGCCATACCGTTGCCGATTCCCGTATTCTTAATTCCGCACGCAATGCCGGCATACTTGGCACCGTTGAAAATATTTTTTACCGCTTCAAGGGTTTGCCGCACACCGCTTCCTCTATTGATTATCTGTCCGGTGGAAGTCAAATCTCCTTCGGTTAAAGCATTATCGTAACGGAACTGCCAGCGATCGAAACCGCCTTGTTCGCACAAATCGTCAATACAGCTTTCTACCGCAAAGGCAACCTGGTTAACACCAAAACCGCGCATGGCGCCGCAGGGAAGATTGTTTGTATAAACCGCACGACTGACAATGTCAACATTCGGAATGTGATACGGACCGGTAGCATGTCCGGCGGAACGTTCGAGCACTTTCATGCCGACAGAAGCATAAGCGCCCGTATCTCCCAAAATATCGGCTTTCAGCACAGTTAGTTTTCCCTCTTTGTTACACCCCAGAGTGTAATTCATTTTTATCGGATGACGTTTTGGATGCATCAAAATCGATTCGTCTCTGTTGAGAAGAACTTTAACGGGTTTCTGCAGAAGGTAAGCGAACAATGCTGCATGACCCTGAACGGAAAGGTCTTCCTTACCGCCGAAGCCGCCGCCGTTTGGTACCAATATTACACGAACTTTGTCTTCAGGGAGATTAAGTAATCCTGCAATTTGCCTCCGGTCTTCGTAAACACCCTGTCCCTGAGAAAAAACTTCAACACCGCTATCAGACGGTCGTGCTATCGAACATTCGGGTTCCATATACCCATGTTCAATCATTTGTGTTTGATAAGTACCTGTTGAAACGAAATCCGCTTCCTTTAATGCGTACTCTACGCTTCCTCTGTAAATTTTTGTTTCGGAAAGCAAATTACCTTTCGGATGAATTTTCGGACTGTCTTCGTTAAGAGATTTTTCAGGATCGGAAAGAGGTGTTAAAACTTCATATTCCACCTCTATTAACTTTACGGCTTCACGCGCTGTTTTTTCGGTTTCGGCAACAACACCCGCAAGCACATCACCAACGTACCTTGTCACTTCACCTTCTTCTATCATCAAAGGCCAATCGGGAATTATTAACCCGGTAAATCTGCTTCCGGGAATATCTTTGGAGGTAAAAACTTTAATTACGCCGGGATAATCTTTTGCTTTATTAATGTTTATCGAAATAACTTTTGCGCGAGGGTGATCGCTGAACTTAAGTACTCCGTGCAGCATCCCCGGAAATTTCATGTCGGCAACGTAATTACTTTGTCCCAGTACCAATTTATCTGCATCATACTTAGGCTGTGTTTTCCCGATTTTCCCTTCACTTTTAGGTTTAGGGATTTCGCGGTTCTCTCTGATTGCTTCGGCGGCATATTCAATTGCATCTATAATTTTTTTATATCCCGTACATCTGCATAAATTGGGTGTGAGCGCTTTGGCAATCTCTTCCCTTGACGGCTGCGGATTATTTTTAATTAAAACCGTTGCCTGCATTACAATACCGGGAATACAAAATCCGCATTGCACTCCGCATTTTTCAACAAAAGCATTTGCAATAACTCTTTGTACGTATTCGCTTAAACCTTCGGTTGTTACAACAACTCCGTTTTCAACCTTGCTCATCGGAATAACACAGGATAGTACGGCTTTACCGTTAAGCTCAACTGTACAGGCACCGCAAGAAGCTTGCGGGGAACACCCGTCTTTTGCCGAAGTTATTCCTTCGATTTCTCTCAGATAAGTCAGCAGCGGTAATTCAGGGTCACCGCCGTAATTTTTTTTATTTCCGTTAAGTATGAATTGCATAAAAAATAAATTAGTTAAATAGTGAATAATTCTTTAAACTCTTTAATAGAAACCACATCTCCGCTGCGTTTTTTAATTCAATTTCGTTAGAAACATCCGATTTAAATTTTATATCGAAAATTGAAAAATCTTTCCGTTTAAATTTAACAACAACTTTATCGGATTCATAAGTCAATATTTCATCGCATAAAGTTAAGGATTCAATGCTTCCTCCGCTCTTAAATTTTAATGTGTTATCGAAAAGATAATATCCCGTATTTTCGCTGTTGAAACTTTCTTCCGTTAAATAAAAATGCGGTTTTGTTTTGTACGGTGCGCCGCTTGTCGGACAAAAAGTATCGCAGTTTCCGCATTCGTTACAAAAATCCCCGATATTAAAAATTTGATTGCCTTGTTTGACGATAAATGAATCGATTTTTTTAATTGAGAAATTATCATCGTTTTTATTTACCCGCCAAACCGGAAGCTCGGTTTTTTCCGCATCGAATGAAACATTTGAAAAGTTCGGACAAACGCCTACACAAATGTTGCAAATATCTTCGCAGAAAAGGCAGCGTGCGGCTTCTTGCTTTGCAGTTTCTTCATCCAGGACAGGATGCACCATTTCAAAACTTTTTCTTTTGTCTAAACTTATCTCAGGCAAACTGCTGCCGAATATTCTGTGCGCCTGAGTCTTCTGAAACTCGGCAGGCGTCATTTTATATGTCAGCTCGGGTTCGGAGATTTTATAATTATCAATTGCGCGTTTTATGATAATCTTTGCCGCTCTTTTACCGTCGCCCATAGCATTTATAAGCGAGTCTGCGCCTCTTATTGCGTCACCGCCGGCAAAAACATTTGGAATTTGTGTTTCGTAAGTTTTTTCGTTTATATTAAAATGATTTTCTTCCACAAAGTCGAGGGAAATATCCTGCCCTATTGCCGTTATTATTGTATCGAACGATAAAACATATTCGGAATTTTCAACGGGGATCGGTCTTCTTCTTCCGCTTTCATCTTCATCCCCCAATTTCATCTTAATACACTTAAGCTGAAGGGCAGATTCGTTGTTACGACCGACCGATAACGGAGCGGTTAATTCCAACAACTCTATACCCTCGTCCAATACCGCTTTTAGCTCATCATCTCCTACGGGCATTTCTTTTTTTGTTCTGCGATAGATCATCGTAACTTTTCCATCTTCAGCAATAATTCTGTTTGCAGAACGTGCGGCATCAACGGCAGAAAGACCGCCTCCGATTATCGCTACTTTATTACCGACATCAATTTTATCGCCGCGTCGAACTTTGGATAAGAAACTTAACTGGTCTAAAACCCCTTCTAATTCTTCACCCGGTATTTTTAATTTTTTACTTTTCTGCGCACCTATGCCTATATAGATGAAATCGTTTGTTCGCTGAAGGTTAGAAAAAAATTCTTTATCCACTTTTTGGTTATAATGTAAATTAACACCAAGCGCCTCGATAAGTTTAATATCATCTTCAATTTGATTATCGGTTAAACGAAAAGTCGGAATGGAATCCGAAACCATACCGCCGGCAAAAGATTTACTTTCGTAAACATTAACTTCAAAACCTTCGAGAGCCAAAAAGAAAGCGCAGGATAAACCGGACGGACCTGCACCGATTACTGCGGCTTTCAATCCGTTCTTTTCGCCTACGTTTAGCTCGGGCAATCCTTCAAACTTTTCGGAAACAAACCGTTTTATTCCGCGTATTAGCAGGGGGTTATCATAATTTATTCTCGTACATTTCGCCTGGCAAAGGTGATCGCAAACGTTTCCGGTTATATTTGGCAGAGCATTATCCTGAAGAATAACTTTGTAAGCTTTTTCGAAATCACCGTTTGCCGTATGATACATATACTCGGGCACGTTTTGCTCAACCGCACAGGTTTCGATGCAGGGCGCGTGAATGCAGTCGTACGCGGTTAATTCTCTCGTTGTTTTTATGTTGTCATACGGGAAATTATTTTTATGATAAATTTTATTTTCGAGAACGGCTTCCGCATATTTTTTTAAGTTTGTTAATCCGGCTTCAGTAACATTTAGATCACTTCCGTTTTTTGATTTGATAAACTCTTCGATACTTTTTGAACCGCTTACAGAAATGTTTTTTTCTATCTCTTTTAAGTATTGAGTTAAGCGAAGATATCCGCCCGGTTTGAGTAAATCCGAACAGACGGTAACGGGAGTGAGATTGCACGCAAGTGTATCGGATACGTTAAAGGCATCCACACCGGCAGAAAAAGTAAGATCGAGTTCTCCGTTAAAATCAGATTGAAGTTTTGCGGCAAGATTTATACTTATCGGGTGAAGTGCTCTCCCGCTTGTGTAGACCATTTTTTCGTCTTTCGGCAGCCAATGTGTTGTGTTTAATGATTCGAGTGTGTTGGTTAACTTTAATCCGAATTGAACATTATTATCTTCGGCAATTTTTGTGAGAGATTTTATCATCTTCACGGCTTCATCATATTTCAAATCGTGTTCGAACGCTTCGTCGGGTACGGTTATTTTATAGCCGAGTTTATCATTCAATATGTATCTTACTCTCTCGGCGCCTAATAGAGTAGGGTTTAGCTTTATAACGGTTTGCAGTTTTTTTTCTTCAATTAAGTACTTGCCGATTTTTTCAATTTCATCCGGCGGACAGCCGTGCATTGTTGAAAGTGTAATATTATCGGAAATACGGTGGGGAATGTTTAAGTTTTTTATATCCGGGTACAGCGGAACAAGTCTTTCAATTTTTTCTTTTAGTTCATCTTTACAATTATTCATTTTATCGAAGAACCACTGCACATTGGGTTTAAGTATTCCTTCAAGGTCATAACCGACGCTCATATTAAAGATGAATCCGGGTTCTTCCGTGTTCCATCCGAATTTATGTTTTAAAACGTGAATCAATATCCACGCATTCAGGTATTCGTCAAAGGAATCGCGGACTTTTAATTCCTGCGACCATTCGCAATTGTAGCCCTCGTCTTCCATATCAATACAGGGTTTGGTTACTTCAATTTCATCAAGAGTCTGAACGGTTTTAAGTTCTATGTATCTTGCTCCGCAAAGCCAGGAGGCAATGATGTTGTGAGCAAGCTGTGTTTGAGGTCCGGCTGCAACTCCTATCGGTGTTTCGAGAAGCCGCCCGTATCTGCTCATCCTGAACGGATCATTTTTACCGGGTGTGAAAAGATTCTCTTTGTGTAATCCGAAAATCTTACCGTGTTCATCTTCGTTAATTATCCATTTGAAGAGTCGTTCAATCGGTATTCTGTAAAATCTATCGCTCACAGTATTGCTCCAAAAATTTATACTGTATTTTATGAACTCACTTGTGAAATAAATTCGGGATTGTTTTTAAAACTCCCGATTGATATGAAGAAAAAGGGAGATTTATTTATATATTCTCTAACCCGGATAAATATTCTGTTTTTATAATTAAGCTTGAAAGCTTATTGATTTTATGCTGCTCAAAAAAAAGTTGAGTAAAACTTTTAAGTATTTTAATTTGTACATAAATCAATAAAGTTTATAATGCCGCCTGTAACAATTACCTTCTATTTAATCAATTCAAAATTGTTTTTAACTTTTACAAGCTTTTTCTTTTTCCCTTTAAGACTCGGGGTTACTACAAAATCCTTCTCAATAAATTCGAGTTCGAAACTATTAGGAAAATCGTTAACTTTTTCAGGATTATCAACTAAAAATTTAATGAAATCAAAAGTCAACCCAATGTTTCGGTTTATTTTTTCCTTATTTGTCATTTCTTCATCCTTTTTATGTACCTGTTTTTATAAAATTCCCACCTATCTTTTATGTCCTGTTCTGCGTAAGCTGCGGCTGTTTTCAAATCATCAAGTTCAATAGAATACTTTTCTTGTTTTCCATCAGGATATAAAGTGTCTCTGTGAAAAAAACCATGTGACGTGTCGTATCTTACAATTGCTTGCCAACTGTTTCTAATATGGCTTTCATATTGGAAAACCATTGCAACAATTAAGCCCTTCTCTATTTTTAATTGTACTCTTAATCTTTCTTGATTTTTACTATCAAGATATTTTATGAATTCTTTTGTTGACATATCGTCTTTAGAAGTTTATATGAATTATTTATTTCCTTAGCAACCTTATCAATATTTAGATACTAAATTATTTCAATTATTATTAAAGTACTCAATCAAGTCGTCAGCAGATCCTTTTTTTACGCTGCCGGCATTGTAATTTATTTCAGCTTCTTTTGCACGATGAAGAATCGACTCTCTTTTGTACTCGACAAGCTGTTTGTAAATTATTTCGCGTAAATAATCTTTATCATCTTCACCTAGATGTTCAATTTCGTCGAGTATGCTATTTATTGCTTTACCGTTCATTTTTATCATTCCATAAAATTTATTTTCAAAAATAATAATTCTAAATAGATTGTCAATAAACAATACTATTCATTTTCATATTTTAAATATAATTCATTAAGGGTTTATAATCTGTATTTAAAATAATTTCAATCTTTTCAAACCTCCGAAGTTTTGAAGATTTTGAAATCAACAACATATAGCAAGTCTATTTTATTCTTGTAAACTTCGGAGGTTGGGATTTCTTTATTTCTTAACCGCCCAAATTATATCGGAGATTATTGTCTTATCTTTTTCAAAAGAAAACTTCATTAAATAATTGGGGTTAAATCCAATCATATAATGTTCAATTATTTTTTTCAGCCAGGAGATTTCTGCTTTTAATTTCCAATGTTCTCCGTCGCCGGAATAAAGGACAATAAATAACCTGTTCTTCAAATGTTTCCGTCCCTGTTGTGATTGGTTTTTGTAGAACCATTTTATCAATTCGGGTGTTTTCCTTATCGCTTCATCAATCGGTAAATTATAATTCTTCGGGAAGACGGAAGTCTTGTGATCGAATGAAGTTCCGTCAATGGTAAAATCAATAAGCCTGTCCCTGCTGTTCTTTGCGGGTTTAACGTTGGGAAACGAACAAAATATTTGTTCAACCGCAGCGGCTGACCGGAAGTTGTACCAACGGTTTATCGTGTAATTAAAAAACTCATCGTAATTATTACTTCCGCCGAAGCGTTTTTTTATTTCCGTTAATAGAGAATCAAATCTCTGTATTGAATAAATAAAGTTTGTTTGCTTGTCAAAGTTATCGTTTTGTTTTCTTCCCCATTTGTAGGGGTAAGACAATCTTTTTTTTAATTCTGTTTCTATTTGTGTTAAAGAGTATTGCATATAAAAATTGGTAATAGCAACATAAATGTTGCGGCTACGATTTTTGAAAAATGAAAATATACTCGTGTTTAAAAATGTAAAAACCCCCTGCCAAGGCTCTGTATCTCCATAATTCTTTTTGTTTCATTTTTCCTTTTGTCTCGTCAAAATTTTTAACGATTGTGGATTTTAATTTGTAACCCCGTTTCATCACTTCCTGCATTGTGTAAAAACCCAAAGGTATCCATTCACCTGACGAATATTTATCTCCGATTACAACCGCCAAATATCTGCCCTTCTGTAAAACAGGGTAAATATTATCGATTATTTTGCCGAAACTTTTAAGAAAACCTTCCATTGTTTTTGAGTTTGAAAGGTCATTTTTGTTCTTGCTGAATTTAATTATATCCCAATACGGCGGGTGCATAATTATAAACTGAACATTTTTAACACCGGCTTTATTTAACTCATTTTTAAAATCTGTTTTTGTACTGTCACCTTTAATTACTTCCGTTTTTACGTTATAATGGTTTTCTTCTTTGTTTATATTTTCCTTAGCAAGTTTAACTATATTCGGCAGCAGCTCAACACCTATACCGTTCCTTCCCAATCTTTTACATTCAATTAATGTTGTACCGCTTCCGAGAAAAGTGTCAAGAACCCAATCGTTCTTTTTGGTATATCTTCTTAACAATTGATTCGGAATTTGAGGAACAAAATTTCCCCAGTAAGCTCCGTTGTGTGCGCCTGTTTTGTCCCTTTTGCCTATCAGCCATAAGCTGTCCGTTATTATATCGTCATATTCCTTCCACCTGTTTAAGTTGATTTCGTTTATCTTGTTTGTTTTTATTTTAGAGAGACTTTTTTCCAAACGGTTTATATAATACTTTGTTCTTGCAATAGTTTTGGTTGATAGTATTTGTTCGAAATCGGAAAGCAGTTTTTCTTTAGTAATGAAAATACCGGTGGAGTTCTCGAAGGATTTAAGAGTTTCTTTTTTTAATGAATTTATTTTCTTTTTGATTAACTCTATTTCATCAATCTTCTGAATGTCGGCAAGTCTTTTGATTAATGGTTTCATAAAAATATTAATCGTCGGTTTTAAGTACCGATGTTTTTCTGTACAACGAAAGCAAAACTCTTTCCGGTGTCATCGGTGATTTAAATTCAAATTCACAATCAGTTTTGAATTCCTTCATCGCATTTCTAATTGCAAAGTAAGCTCCTATACCGTACATAAAAGGCGGTTCGCCGATTGCCTTTGATTGAAACGGTCCGTAGGGATTTGGGGCATCTTCCAGAAAATGAACTTGAATATCGTCCGGTGCGGAATGTATATCGGGTACTTTGTAAGTTGATAATGCGTTTGTCAGTAATTGTCCTTCTTCGTCGTAAAGCACTTCCTCCATTGTCATCCACCCTATTCCCTGAACAATTCCGCCTTCAGCCTGACCTCTGTCAACAACGGGATGAAGGCTTTTTCCGAAATCGTGAACAACCTTAACCGAATCAATCCGGTAAATTCCCCTAATGCAGTCCACGGTTGCTTCAACAATTCCCACTCCGTAAGAGTGATATGCAAAGGGCCGTCCCTTTTCTTTTGTTTTGTCAAAATGAATGTGCGGCGTTGCGTGATGCGCCTGCGCCGAAAGCGAAATACGGTTTAAGTAAGCGATTTGAATAAGCTTATCGAATGTTAAATCGGTTTTTTCTTTTTTGTTGTAAACTACTTCTTGTTGGATTGTTATATTGTTGTATTGTTGTATTGTTGTATTGCTGTATTGCTGTATTGTTGTATTGTTGGATTGTTGTATTGTTGTATTGTTGGATTGCTGTATTGCTGTATTGTTGGATTGCTGTAGTGTTGGATTGTTGGATTGTTGGATTTTGAGTTCTTTTGCGGCTACTTTTTTTAAT
>CAZAOG010000007.1:51877-55232 GCA_964486645.1 uncultured Ignavibacteriaceae bacterium
GCTACTTTTTTTAATCTTTCCAAAAGAATTTCGCATGCTTTTTTTGTTGCAAACCCGTTCAAGTCTGCAGCTTTACTTGCTGCCGTGGGTGAAGTGTTTGCAGCACGCGTAGTATTTGTAGTTTCGATTTTTATTCTTTCCGGGTTTACGGAAAAAACTTTCTGTGCAACGGCACGAATCTTAGCGTTTACTCCCTGTCCCATTTCAACAGCCGCAGTACTGATTGATATACTTCCGTCAGTGTAAATATGTACAAGCGCACTTGCCTGATTCATAAACGTACTCGTAAATGAAATACCGAAAGTAACGGGCATTACGGCAAAGCCTTTTTTTAATAATTTATTTTTTGAATTAAATTCGTCAACTTTTTCCCGTATTTCCGCAAGGTTATATTTTCCTTCCGCTTCGGTAAAACATCTTTTTATTCTGCAGTGTTCCGTCTTTTGTCCGTAGGGTAATTCGTCACCTTCATTAAGTAAATTTTTCTTTTGAATGTCTACCGCGCTCATTCCCATTTTTTCCGCAGCTTTTGCAATTGCCGATTCTATTACAAACATTCCCTGCGGTCCGCCGAAACCGCGAAAAGCGGTATTGGGAGGAAGGTTTGTTCTGCAGCAGTAAGCCGTTGCTTTTACGTTCGGAATAAAGTAACTGTTAGTGCAATGGAAAAGAGTTCTTTCCAAAATCGCAGTTGATAAGTCTGCCGCCGCACCTGCATTTTGATAAAAGTCTGCTTCATAGGCGAGAATCTTTCCTTCTTTATTCAAACCGATTTTGAAATCCGAAGAATACGGATGACGTTTTCCGGTTATCTTTATATCCTGCTGACGCGGGAGAATTAGTTTAACGGGTTTGTTTAGTATTTTTGCGCCCAAAGCCGCAAGCGCTCCCCAGGGAGATGCCTGGTCTTCTTTTCCGCCAAAACCTCCGCCGAGACGAAGCACGTCAACTTCAACCTTGTGCATCGGAACACCTAAAATTCTTGAGGCTACCCTCTGCACGGCTGTTGGTCCCTGTGTTGAAGAAAATATTTTTACTCCGCCGCCTTCCGCGGGATAAGCAAAAGCACCTTGAGTTTCCAAGTAAAGATGTTCCTGTCCGCCCGACTCGACCCTTCCCTCAAAAACAAATTCGCATTTTGCAAAAGCTTCATCCGTATTTCCCAGTTTGAATGTTCTCGGCTTCCCTATTAATTCGCCTGCATCCGCCGCTTTACGCGGGTCCGTAATTACCGGCAGTTTTTCAAAATCATATTCAATTAAGTCGGCGGCTTCGTGGGCGGTTAATTGATTATCCGCAATCACAAATGCAACCGGCTGACCGACAAAATGTACCTCTTTATCGGCAAGCAGTTCTTCGTCCTTTATTATCCCGCCTATTTGGTTTTCACCCGGAATATCCTTTGCCGTAAGGATTGCCTGTACGCCCTTTATTTTCAAGGCTTTTGTCGTGTTGATGGTTTTTATTCTTCCGTGGGCGATGGGAGAACAAGCAACGTAACCGGACAAAGTACCGATTGGAGTCAATTGATCATCTACAAAAAGGGATTCTCCGCGGACGTGTCTTATGCTGTCGTAATTTTTCATACCAACTCCTCAACATTAATTAGTTCGGGAAAGAGTTTAATGAAATGAGCATAAAACAATTGGCGCAGAAGCAAGCCTTTATATTCGGCAGTACCTCTTGCGTCGCTAATGGGAGAGATTTCAGCCTGCAAAATTTCGGATGCTTCTTCTAAAGTTTTACCGTTTATTTTTTTTGATGATAAAAATTCACAAGTCTTTTGTAGATATAAAGGAATCGGCGCCACACCGCCTGCCGAAATATGAACTTCGTTAATTAAATCTTTATCGGTTTCTATGTAAATGGATGAGTTCACACTTGCAATGTCGAGGTATTTTCTCTTCGAAACTTTTTCAAAATTAAAAGATGAATTTTCTTTGGGGATGTTAAAGCTTACGAATGTTAATAATTCATTTTCTTTTTTGTCTAATGTCTTGTAACCCTTATAAAAATCTTTGAGCAATATTTTCCTAATCGAATTACCGTTCCTTAAAGTTAAAGTGGAATTTAATGCAAGAAAAATATTCGTCATATCCGCAATGGGAGAAGCGTTAACAATGTTACCCGCAGCGGTCGCCCTGTTTTTAATAGGTAAAGAACCGAAAAGATTAAAATATTCTTTTATTTGGGGAAAATATTTTTTCATAACTGGAGAGTTTTCAATTTCGGAAGCTGTTGCCGCGCCGCCGATTACAATTTTACCGTTTTCTTCTTTAATAGCGCTGCTTAAATTTTTGCTTGATATTAGATTTACATCCGATCTTAAAATATCCTCCCACTTTTGAACCATTAAATCCGTGCCGCCGGAAATAGAATAATATTTCAAGAAGTTAAAATTATCATCGGTTACTTTGGGTTCTACTTTACGAATCAAAGTTTTTAATTTTTCTTTTACATCCAAGAAATATTCGGGAAGAATTTTCTCATCAACAAGCAGTTTTATTTTGGAATAATCGTTTTTAACTGCATTGTTAAGTCTTTGAGTTATTTTTTGCGCCGTGCGTTTTATTCCAGCGTATCCAGTGCATCTGCAAATATTCCCGTTCATCGAATCAACAGCGTCTTTGGGATTATAATTATCGTTTATCAAATAGTAACCCGAAAGAGAAACTATAAAACCGGGTGTACAGAATCCGCATTGCGTCCCTCCTTCGTCCACCATTTCGGCTTGGATCGGAGTTAACACTTTTCCGTTCAATCCTTCTATGGTAACAATATGTTTTAGGGCAACATCACCGATTGGTAAAAGGCAGGAATTAACGGATTTATACTTTATACGGTCGTTAATAAGTTCACCGATTAATACTGTACACGCGCCGCAGTCGCCTTCTTTGCAGCCTTCTTTTGTGCCGGTTAAATGAGCTGCTTTCCTAAGGTAATCCAGCAGACTCATTCCGGGATGCTGAGAAGTTTCAACTTCGTTGTTGTTTAATATGAAATTTATTTTTTGTTTCATAAAATGGAAAAGTTGTGAATTGCAAAATATGGAGAGTGAGATATAATATCAATTGTTTGGGATGAATAACGAAGGTATGTTATTATTAAAGAACTCACATCCGTCAAAAAAAAACCTTGAAAAAAGATTCCCGGTATCTTACTTAAGAAAAACAACCAACTTACTTAAATAAGATAATTTTGATAAACAAGGGAAGCTGCGGCTACAGATATCGGGAATCTCGGAAAGGAAATCTTTTCAAATAGAAATGTAATAAATTGAACTACTTCGTAGTTCTTTCGCAAGTTGTTTTTTCCATCCCCGAGCTTCGCACGGGGTTATTCACCTTCGACTCCT
>CAZAOG010000008.1:0-54187 GCA_964486645.1 uncultured Ignavibacteriaceae bacterium
ATTGCAGAGGAGTTCAATAATCTAAAATTCAACTGCATTCGCAGTTGTGGTGTTTCTTTTTCCTTTTTTTCCTCGAATTTCATTCGAGGCTATTGTAGATTCAACTGCTGTCGCAGTTGTTTTTCAATTTCCGAGAAGTGTGGAAGACAGCACAGATTCCCGATATTTCCAAAATATCGGAAATCTCCTTTGCTCGGTCGCATCGTTACAGCCGATAAAAGAAACGGAAAACAAAGGTTCTATTCAACACAAAAAATGTCTTTTACAATCAGAATACATAAATTGTTCTTTATTTTCATCAATTATTTTTGTTATAAGTTTGGAACAAATAAAATTAAATGAAATTCTTTCGAAGGTGTTAGAGAAGAAATTTTCCGCTTTCTTTTATACTCCGCCCTTGTATAAAAATGCCGTATCTTATTTTTTTGGAAAACCTTCAAAATCTATTTCGGTAAAAACTATTAAGGATATTAATAATTCCTTAAAAAATTTTAACGGAAAAAAAATAACGGGCTATTCTTTAATCAATTATGAAGCCGGTTATGCTTTGGAAAGAAGTCTAAATAAATATTTTAAGGAAAATGAAGATGCCGTTCTTATAAATTTATTCGACGCAAATGAAGTAAGTAAGTACAATTCGAAAGACATAGAATTGGGGAAATTTGAGAACCGGGGATATAAAATTTCCAATTTCAAATTAAACACCGCTAAAAGCGAATACATCAAAAATGTTCGAAAGATAAAGGACTTTTTAAGAAAGGGGGATACATACCAGGTTAATTACACCGTGAAAAGTAATTTCGATTTTTCGGGTGATTATATTTCTTTTTTTAAGTCGTTACTTTTTAACCAGTCAGCGAAGTATTCGGCATTTATAAACTTGGGCGACAAAATTTTAATTTCACTTTCTCCCGAATTATTCTTTTCGATTGAAAATAAAAAAATAACTACCATGCCTATGAAAGGTACCGTGAAAAGGGGGGTAAATAATGAAGAGGATAAGAAAAATTCCAAATCATTAAAAAGCAGTCCCAAAGACAAAGCCGAAAACGTAATGATAGTGGACCTGCTGAGAAACGATTTGGGAAAAATCTGCAGATTCGGCAGCGTAAAAACGGAAGACCTTTTCTCGGTTGAAAAATACGAATCGCTTTTTCAAATGGTTTCAAAGGTAAGCGGAAAATTAACCGACAAAACTTCGGTCGGCGATATTATAAAAAACATATTCCCCTGCGGTTCCGTAACCGGCGCTCCCAAAATAAGAACGATGGAAATTATTAAAGAAATCGAAAAAGAAGAAAGAGGAATATATACGGGTGCGATAGGCATAATTGAAAATAAAAACGCAGCTTTTAACGTCGGAATAAGAACTTTGGAGATAAATAAAAAAACGTGCAAGGGGGTAATGGGACTCGGAAGCGGGATAGTAATTGACAGTGAACCCGAAAAAGAATATGAAGAAGTAAAACTTAAGGGGAATTTTTTAAAGGAGCCTCAAAAATATTTTGAATTATTTGAGACCATGCTGATAGAAAATAACAAAATCAAAGATTGGAAACTGCATTTATCACGAATGAAAACAGCGGCGGAATATTTTGTATTCGTACCGGACTTGAAAGAAATAGATTCCGTAAAAAAAGCGGTTCTGAAAAATACGGAATACGACAAAAAATACAGATTTAAATTGATGCTGAATAAATGGGGAATTGTAAGTTATCAACTTTCGGAGTACAAGCAGCACCGGGGTGCGGTAAATATCATTTTGTCCGGAAAAAAGATTTCTTCAAAAGACAGCTTCCGTTATTTCAAAACCACAAACAGAAATATCTTTGACACGGAACATCGGAAATACAAGCGGAAGAATTATTTTGATGTAATTTTTTTGAACGAAAAAGGTGAACTAACGGAAGGAGCGATTTCAAATATATTCGTTAAAATAAAAGGGAATTGGTATACGCCGAAAATAGATTGCGGAATTTTAAACGGTATTGAACGAAGCAAATTACTAAAAGAAAATTCAAATATTAAAGAGGCTGTAATTACGCTTGATGATTTATTTAACGCCGGAAATATCGTGCTGACCAACTCATTAAAAGGACGTACCTTTGCGGATGAACTGCATTTACTCAACGGGAAAGTTATTTGTTTTTCGGGCGGAAAAAATATTTAGAATTTTCTTAACTGTTCGTTGGCTGTATTAGTACCTTGGTCGAACATATTTGCCTCTTGTCGAAAACAGGAAGAAATTAAGTATGGAATTTTTCTCATTGTTTTTTGATTTATGTTGAAAAAGTGAAAGGAAATGACTAATTAATTACGAATAATAAAAATTCATTAAAAATATTATAGTTTTTATTAAATAAAATTCGGACTTTGAATTAAGATGAAAAAGAAAAAATATTTATCTTTGGTTTTACTGATAGTTTCAGCCTTTATATCAGGCTGCGTCAACTCATCGACTTCACCCACGTCCGTTATCGGCGGGGGAAACGCAGGCACCATTACTATTTTTTCACCGGTGACAAATGATTCCGTGGGTGTTGGGACAACCCTGATAAATTATCAAGTTAAACCTGTAGAAAGTAATCTATCCGTTGAATTATATATTGATGGGATTTATAACAGCACTTATTTTACAAACGTCAGTAATTCACAGCCTTTAACTTTGGTTTTCGACTCAACAAAAATAGGAACAAGATTCAGTTATTATTTAAAATACTACGATAAAAACGGTTCGTTCGCAATTAGCGATACTATGAAAAACATACTGGTTACATTCCCAAGGATTCCGCCTTACACACCGACTAATATTATGCTTTTAAAATTATCACCGACAAAAGTAAATATATCGTGGGCAGATAGTTCTATCGGAATATTGTTTTACGAAGTTTGGAGAAAGGACGGTTTCGGCGGTACATGGAATAATCTTTTCGGTCCGTTACCCCCGGCTACATTTAATGTAAACGACAATAATCTTATCCCCGGTACGGTTTATTTGTACAAAGTAAGGAGTAAAAATAATTTCAGTTATTCCGAATTTAGCGAAACGGTTAATACGGCGGGAGTCGGAAGCTCCGGATCATTCGCAGCACCGACCAATTTGGTTGCTGTGCAGTTAGGGAATGCACCATTTTCGGTTAAGCTGAATTGGGACGATAATATTCCCGACGAAAATTTGTTTAAGATTGAAAGGAACGATAATTTATCCGTATTTTCCGAATTTTATACAATAGGAACAGTTGCCAATAATGTAACTTCTTATGTAGATAATTCTTCGGGTTTATTTGCCGGCAGAACTTACAAGTACAGAATTAAAGCGTATTCCAACACGGATTCATCTTGGTCAAACGTAGCCTATATTACCTTGCAATAAAGGAACCGGCTATTTGATAAATCAGTAAATTATTGATCCACGGATGACGGAAATATTTTATTCTTCTCACTAAAGATATGCTCACTTTAAATTTAGATACTTTTTCAATTTCTCTAAAACTTCGTCTAAATCATTTATTACTTCGTCATTTTTGAATCTTATAACATTTATTCCAAGAAGATTTATTATCTCTGTTCTGAATTTATCTCTTTCTTCTGTGTAATTATGTATTCGTCCATCAATTTCTATAACAAGCTTTTGTTCAAATGAATAAAAATCAGCAATGTAAAAAGTTTCCTTACCCAGATTATCAAAGAAGATTGGATATTGCCGATAAAATTTAACACCCATAAATTTACGGTTACGAACGGTTTGCCAAAATATATCTTCTGCTTTTGTCGGACTTTTACGCATCTTTCTCGACAACTCAAGTGCAACTAAACGTAATTTTGCTGATTTGTTTAATGACATATTATTCACAGTGTTTAATGAGATAAAATTAATACATTATATATTAAATACCTTCTTAAAATTTATGTGTTTGTGTGATTTGAACTCATCCCCCAACCCCTTCTCTTAAAAAGAGAAGGGGAGCTAAAAAGCCCCTCCTTTTTAAGGAGGGGTTGGGGGTAGTTCCTTTGAGATGACAACTTTTCGCAACGGAATGGCTTGTAACAAATAAAGGGGAAAATAATTTAGAAAAAATAATTTCTTATTCAAAAAATTACCTTGTTTTATAAGCATCAAAACAGAGGAAACAGCACTACACATAAAAGAGCTCCATCGGAGCGGCATTAGTGTAACAAAGCCGGTTCAAAAACTTTCCTGCGGTAAGCAAGTGCAACACTATTGCAAAAGGAAGCAACTAATTTTTATTAGTTTGTTCTTCACATATTTAAAACTATAGTAAAGAAGATTGCCGATTCGTTTTTTGATTGGAAAGCAGTGATTTCTCTTTTATTATCTCGTCTATCTTTTTTGTTTTGTTTCTAACTAACTATTTTGTGTTTCGCTTTTTTTACTAAAGTCAGGTTTATAATACATACGATAGAAGAAAAACTCCGCCAAGGTAAGCAGCGTTAAAGAAAAAGTATCCCTGTCAAAAAATTTCCCGAACCCTTCGGGTTCCATAATCCATTTTGAGACCATCGATGTTAGTGACCAGCCGATTGCAAAAAAAATAATTATCAAAGCTATGTTCAAAAATGCGGCTGTTAAGGATTCGTTCATCAATTTCTTTCTGAAAATTAAAGCAGCAAAAATAAAGTGGGCAATAAATATCAATACGATTATCATAACTTATTCAATTGTCCCTTTTTATTAACGATAAGCCTTCCTATAATTCCGCCGATTATTCCGAATATAGAATCAATAATTATATTGCTGGATGTAACTGCAAGAGTATAAAGGAGTGAGAATCCGTATGTAACTATTTCGTTTGACATATTGTTCAACATATCCATTGTGTGGTCTAACAAACTGCCCAAATTTAAAGAGCGCATAGCTGCTTCCGTTTCCGGTAATGTAGCTACAAAATCATTGCTGTGGGTAATAAATGTTATGAGGATTTCAAAAGCAGAAGAAAATACGGCGACAACAAATCCGGTAAACAAACCGTAAACTATTGCATATTTTATTGTTATCGGCAGAGAAATATTTTTCACTTTTAGATTTAAATACAATACTGCAAAAGAAGCAGCAGGGATAATTAAAATATAACTGAATGCTTTGATATAAGGAACGGTCGTCAGCACTGCCGCACCGAAGCCGCATACAAGTAATGGTAAGTATTTATTTGAATTCATAATAACGAGATTTTTTGTTTTGTTAAAAAGAAAAATAACCTTTGAGTAAATTTAAGCGGATCTATTTTATACGATTTATTCTGCAATGTAAAATTTAATTCTTAGTGAAAACGGATATTTCATTGTCGGTTAAAATGTATAATTTTTTGTTAAAAATAATTGCCGCTTTTATCGGGTAATTTAATGAACCGCCGAATAAAAATAACTTTGATAAAAAAGAATTTGGAGACTTTAAGTCCAGCATATAAATTTCTTCGTCAGAGTTCAAAGTCATAATATCATTGTAAATTCTAATATTAGTAAAAATAGTATCTAAATTTCTAATGTTATTTCCGTTTCCGTACTGATCGAATCTAATTAATTTTTTCCCGTCCAAAACATACACATCATTATTTTTAGAAATTGCTAATTTTGTAGGATTTTTTAACGCGTAAGTTCCGTAGTTATAGCTGCCGAAATTAGCAATAAATCTACCGAAAATATTAAATTTAACAATTCGTATGTTTTCGGAATCCAGCACATATAATTCGCCCAGACTCGAAGTAGCGGCACTAAGCGGATAACCGAAACTTGCGCCATTTCCTTTATCTCTTGTAACTAATTCAGAGATAAAATTCAAATAATTATCCAGTCTTTGTATCCGGTGATTATTCTTATCGGTAACATAAACATTCAGAGACGTAGCAAAAATATCAACCGGCTGATCGAATGCGGAAGGTTCCCAACCGAAACCTCCGGTGTGATTCAGTTCATTTCCCAATGTATCAAGCGCCAGAATTTCATTTGTCTCTGAATCCGCAACATAAATTATTCCTTTTGAATTTATGCTGAATGTTCCGGCATTCTTAAAATTGCCGAAAGAAGTAAGCAAATTATAGTTCTGCGATAAGAGGGGAAAATTCCAAAACCAGATAATTGCAAATAATAAAAAAGTGTAATATTTTTTTGTTTTGTAGTTAATCAAAATTCTGTAAGAATAATATTAAAATCTTTGTTAGCAAAACTAAAATAATAATAAAAAGTATTCCATTCATAACAATAGGAAGCAGTTTGCAATAAATATTGTGCGTTTTGCCTGCTTCAAAATAAAACGGGAAGAATAACGCGGTAAGTGAAACGGCATTTTGCACTAAAGAAAAGATAATTCAATTTTGATATTACACGGTGTATATTTAATTTTGTGTATTAAAATTGTCCCGTGGTGTAATTGGCAACACGTCTGACTCTGGATCAGAAGAGTCCAGGTTCGAACCCTGGCGGGACAACAACTAAATTTTGTTGTTGGTAACAGTTTATAAAACTATCTGCATTTTTAAAATTGTAACTGCATAACAATTTATCGTGGTAATTCGCGAACTCCCTAAAAACAATTCACCCTCGAATTTATTTGATAAAAGAAAGCAACCGGCTTTTCAACCTTTTTTATTTTATCGTTTTTGCAGGCTAACAGGTAAAGAAGATTGGCAAAAGTTGATTAAGCAAAATGTTGAATAATTTGGAAGAATAATATTTATGTGGAACTATAATTTCCGTTTCTTTTTATTCATTCTTAAAACGGCGGCATTTAATTAATCTTTATTTAATGTACAGGTTATTTCCATTACTTTCTTTTGTTTTATACTAAGATAACCAAGCCTTATTTTTTGCACCTTAAAAATTCTCCGATCCTTTTTGTAAGAGGTGCAAGATAAATTAAAGCAAATAATTTTATAGAAAGAAATTAAATATTATATTTGTATGTATTATATTTTAAAATATTTACATTGGCGCGTTCGTCTAGTGGCTTAGGACACCGCCCTCTCAAGGCGGAGATCACGGGTTCAAATCCCGTACGCGCTACAATTATTCTTTATGTAAATTGTAAAAGGCGGAGCTCGCCGGTTCTCCCGAAGAGATTTCATCGAAGGTACTCTCTCCGAACTTTGTAGAAATGCCGTACTTACTACGAATATTAAAAATTCTTTCTAACTAATTTTGACATTCTCTTCATTTTAGCAAAACCTAAGATACCATCCGAATTTGGGGCTAATATAACAACGCTGTCGGCTAATATTTCTCTCATAACCAAACCATCCTTGGTGCTTACATAGTCATTAAGTTTGAATTTAAAATCGTAGCCAATAGCGACTATTTTGTACACGGAATAAATATTCCCGTTAATATTTATATTTTCTTTTGTATCAACATTTCTGTCTCTGTATAAAAAGACATTATAATCAGTCCAAGAATTACCAACTTCTAAGGGATAATCAAATACCATACTTGGATTTTTCCATACAAGTATACTGTTATTCTGAGGTACTTTATAAAACAAATTAAAATCCAAAGATAATTTGACCTGTTTTAGAAGATCCATGTTAAGATACCTTGCGCCACTATTAATTTTCCGGGTTGTAGTTTGTGAAGAAGGGGTTTGTTTAACTGCTACAACATATAATCCATCATTTTTATTTTCATACCACTTTATAACTTTTTTATCGGATTGACCAACTTCAAATGATACTGCCCTTATTACATTAGATAAATTACCAAAAGTATCGTTTAGAGATTCAATCCGAACAATCGTATTTCCCAAATTATGTACTTCGGTGTTTTTTATATTACCTAAAGTGTCATAATATTCAATTATGTCCGTTGTATTATATTCCCATTCGTAATTCGGAGCAAATGGATAAAAATTATTATTTATTGACTCATTAATTGTCGGCTCGGGTTCAGTGCCGTTATTGCAGGAAATAATGAAGAGGGAGAAAAAAATTACTATTAAAATTTTTTTATGCTTCATATCGCACTCCTAAATATTTATAATAAAACTTATATAATTTTAATTTAAGATGAAATGCAATTGTTTATTAAATTCCAAAAAACTATTTTTTTATAGAATAATGAAAAGATTTGAAAAACATATTTTTGTCTGCGAAAATAAAAGACCGGACGGACACCCTCGAGGCTGCTGCAGTGATAAAGGAAGCAGGGAAATTAGAGCGTTATTCAAAAAAAGGTTATATGAACTTGGTATTAAATCAAAAGTAAGAGCAAATGCATCCGGGTGCCTGGACGCTTGTAAGTACGGGGTTACCGTATTGGTTTATCCGGAACAAATTTGGTACGGCGGAGTTACTTCGGATGACGTTGAAGAAATAATTCAGCAGCATATTTTAAGTGATAAACCGGTTAAAAGATTAATAATAAAAGATAAAAGATTTCATCAAGATGAACTATAAAAATAACGGGAAATATGCGGAAAAAATTTTTTCTTTGTTAAAAGAAGAATATCCGGAAGTGTCCTGTTCGTTAAATTTTCGAACTCCTTTTCAATTGTTAATATCAACAATACTTTCTGCACAATGTACTGACGAAAGAGTCAATATTGTCGCGGAGAAATTATTCAAGCAATGCAACACACCCGAAGACTTTGTTAATATACCCGCCGATGAATTGGAAAAGCTGATTTATTCAACGGGATTTTACAGACAAAAAGCCAAAAGCATAAAAAAATGTTCTAAAATGCTTATTGAAAAATATAACGGAGAGGTACCGAAAGATTTGGAACTGCTTGTAAAACTGCCCGGTGTTGGCAGAAAAACCGCATCGGTTGTAGCCGGTAATGCTTTCGGTGTTCCTGCAATCGCGGTCGATACTCACGTTATTCGTCTTTCAAATCTTTTCGGATTCGTTGAAACTTCCGATCCGGTTAAAATTGAATTTAAGTTGAAAGAACTATTACCCGAAAGTGATTGGATAAATTCATCTCATCTTTTGGCGGTACACGGAAGGAATGTTTGTGAAGCAAAAAAACCGAAATGTTCGATTTGCATTTTGAGTGATATTTGTCCAAGTTATAAACCCGAACAATAAATTTAAAATAAAAAACGGTAAAAAAATGACGGATATAATGAGAAACAGGTCTGCATGTCACGAAATATTAAATAAGTATACTAAAAGTAATAGTTTGTTGAAGCACGCTTTTGCGGTTGAGTCCTGTGTGAAAGCTTATGCGGAAAAATTTAATGAGGACGTAGAGTATTGGGGCAATGTAGCATTGCTGCACGATTTTGATTATGAAAAATTTCCGACCGCAGAAGAACATCCGTACAAAGGAAGTGAAATTCTAAAGGAAAAAGGATTTGACGAGGAATTCAGAAATACAATTTTATCACACGCAGATTATACGGGCGTACCGAGAGAAACTCTGCTTTCAAAAGTATTGTTTGCCTGCGATGAACTTGCCGGTTTTATTACCGCCGTTACGTATGTTCGACCGAGTAAATCAATTGAGGAAGTAAAGGTTAAGTCGGTGAAGAAAAAATTAAAAGACAAAGGTTTTGCAAGAGCAGTAAGCAGAGAAGATATTTATAAAGGTGCGGAAGAATTGGGCATTCCTTTGGATGAGCATATCCAATTCTGCATTGATGCGATGAGAAAGAATAAAGAGATGTTGGGATTATAAGCTTTTAAATATTAAAATTTATAAAATTTTAATTATTGTCTTGACTTATTATAAAATAGAATGCTAAATTTAGGTACACAATTAAGGAGAATATAAGAAAATTTTTTTTGCTACAGAATTATAATTCATCATTAGATATATTTTAAGTCGGATAAAAAAATTATTGTTAAAAACAAATTCTAAAATGAATAGCAAAAAATTTATATTCTTTTTTATAGTACTCACTCCGTTTGTATTATTCTCACAGCAAGATGTAAAAATTATTTCTTCCAATTTCAACTCCTTGGTCGTTGAATTTACACCCTATTATTATGACACTACTTCAATAAAAATAGATAACGAAACTTACACAAAAGCTTTATTTAGAGGCGGATATATTCAAAACGCTCAACTTTACGGTGAACCTGCCGTGCCCGTTAAATTTATAAATGTCGGCGTACCCTCAGAATTTGGCAACACAATAGAAGTATTGAGCAGCAGTTTTAAACTAATTAAAGGCGAATTGATTCCAAAGCCTGAAATTGTAAAGGTAAAAGGAGTTGATGATAATGTGTACAAGAAAAGCGAAACATATTATAATTATAAAAGCTCGGAGGAACTTGTAACCTTCGGCGATTACGGCTTTGCAAGAAAATTAAAAGTGCAGTCAATAGTTATCCACCCTGTAAAATACGATGCTGCTTCAAGAACAATTAAACTTTATACAAGGATTGTTTTTAGGATTAATTTTTCTGCAAACCAGGTCGTCTCGTCAAAACCTGTATCTGATTTATTAAACGGTGCTTTAATAAATTTTAATGTTGCAAAAAATTGGACGGACAATAAATTATCTCTGAAAAAAACAATAATTAACAGCGTACTTGCAAACGGTACGTGGACGCGTTTTGAAGCGAAAGTTGAAGGCATTTATAAAATTACAAAAAGCCAATTAGAGGCGCTCGGCATCGATGTCAATTCTGTTGACCCGCGGACGATTAAAATTTACAACAACAGCGGAAAAGTATTATCGGAAAACTTAAACGATTTGCGTCCCGTGGATTTGAACGAAAATGCAATTTATATTAGCGGAGAAAACGACGGCAAGTTTGACGATAATGATTTTATCTTATTTTACGGAAGAGGGAATAATTTCTGGGAGTATAACAAATCAATTAGAAATTATAAAAGGTATTTTCATCCTTACTCAAACACAAACTATTATTGGATAACCTCAGGCGGTACGCAGGGTAAAAGAGTTAAGGCTAAAGTCAGCCAAAATCAATCCGGAGCTTATGTGCAAACAAACTCATTCGGTTTTACGTCTTGGGAAGAAGATAAAAAGAATATTGCGCAAACCGGAAGAATTTATCTCGGCGACGAATTTACAACCTCAAATTTGGAACATACATACACTAATAAATTGGACGGTAGGCTTAACTCATATCCTATCAGTTATACCATAAGATTTGTAAACGCTTCATCCGATAATATTTTATTGGATGTTTCTGAAAATTCAACAAAAATAGCTTCTCTTTTTCTTCAGGGGTTTGGTGCGGCTTCTTATATCGACGGAAGAGCATATATCAGAAACCTATCATTTTCGGGCCCTTTGACTGATAACAGAAGTGTTTTAAAACTCAAGCTCAATTCACCTTCGTCGGTAACAACTACCGGATATTTGGATTATTTCGAAATACGTTATAGAAAAGAATTGAAAGCCTTTAACGATAATTTAATTTTTTATTCCAAAGATACTACGTCTCTCATTCAATATTCGTTAAATGGTTTCTCCAACTCAAATATTTTTGTATTTGATGTTACAGATTACGCCAACATAGAAATGGTTACCAATCCCGTCCAGCAGAGCGGCGGACAATTTATATTCCGGGCTAACGAACAAGAAAATAATGTCCATAAATATATTGCCGTGGGCGATAATAATTATCAGTTTAGAGTTATCTCCAATATAAGCCAAGTAAATAATTCAAATCTTCACGGAATAACCGAAGGCGCAAAGTTTATTATTATTACACACAAAAACTTTTTTGAAGCCGCCAATAGATTGAAAAATTACAGGGAGAATCAATCTAAAATTCCGATATCAACTATTATTATTGATATCGATGAAATCTACAATGAATTTTCAGGCGGAAACGTAGACGTTACAGCCGTAAGAGATTTTCTTAAATATGCGTTTGATAACTGGCAAACAACGCCGGAATATGTTCTGTTTTTTGGAAAGGGAACTTATGACCCGAAAAATGTTGAAGGATTTAACAATAACTTTGTCCCTGCATACGAAACAGTAGAATCCCTTTCTCTTATTCCTTCATTTACTTCGGATGATTACTTTGTGAAGGTAAGCGGAAACGATTCTTTTGTTGACTTAGCCTCAGGAAGAATGACCGTTAGAACTTTGGAAGAAGCCAATAACATTATTGATAAAATAATTGAATACGAAAATTCAACATCTACAGGTGTATGGAGAAATTTAATTACATTGGTGGCAGACGACGGAGTTACACCAACGACCTATGAAGGAGCCGAACATACTGCACCTTCGGAAATATTAAGTAATACAATAATTCCTCCTTCGTTTGATCAAAATAAAATTTACATGGCTGCCTATCCCGCAGAAATTACAAGCTCAGGCAGAAGAATGCCGACTGTTAATAAAGCAATAATTGATGCTATTAACAATGGTACTCTTATCCTTAACTACGTAGGACACGGAAGTCCCACACTTTGGGCGCACGAACAAGTTTTTGTAAAAAGCGTAACTATACCCCAACTTAAAAACAAGAACTATTGCTTATTGATTGCCGCGACTTGTGATTTCGGCTATTACGATATACCCGATTTTCAAAGTGCCGCCGAAGAGTTGCTTTTTTTAAAAAATGCGGGATGTATCGCCGCTTATACTGCTACAAGATTGGTCTACTCTTCTCTGAATCATTCGTTACTGTATCAGTTCTTCAGAGATTTGTTAACTACTCCGAGAGATTCGATGAACCTAAGCATCCCCATAGGTAAGGCTGGCTTTTTAACAAAGCAGATCTTCCACGGAATTAATGATCAGAAATACCACATACTCGGCGACCCTACTTTAAGATTGGCAGTCCCCCAGTATAACGCGAGCATCGATTCAATTAACAATCAATATGTTGCTACTGCAGCCGACATACAAGTAAAAGCTTTGGGCAATTTAAAAATTTCAGGTAAAATCAGTAAAGCAAACGGATCGAACTGGAATAATTTTAACGGCGAAGGGTTGCTTACCGTATTTGACTCTGAAAGGATTGTACGCTTGCCGACGATAAATAATTTTCCAATGACTCTGCAGGGCGGTGTAATTTTCAGAGGTAGAATTTCTATAAATAACGGTAAATTCTCAACTAATTTTGTCGTACCAAAAGATATCTCGTATGAGAACAAAAACGGTAAAGTCATTCTTTATTTTACCGGACAAGGAATTGACGGATTAGGATTTACCAACAAGGTTAGAATCGGTGGCACGGATACAACAACCGTAAATGACGGACAGGGACCTGCCATTGATATTTTCTTTGATAATTTAAATTCAAGAAATAACGCTTTGATTACGCCCAACTCAAAACTTATTGTTAAACTTGCCGATGATACGGGCTTAAATACAACCGGAACAGGTATAGGACACAAATTAGAGGGAATACTGAACGATAAAGAAAATTCGCCGATAGATTTTACCAACTTCTTTACAAGCGATTTGAATTCAGAAGGTAAAACAGGGCAGATAGAATATTCGTTCAACAATTTAGCTCCCGGAGATTACAAAATTAAAATAAAAGCCTGGGATGTATTTAATAATTTTTCCAGTCAGGAAAGTTTCTTCAGCGTGGTTTCTCAAAATGAATTAATGATTAGAAATGTTTACAACTATCCGAATCCGTTTTCTTCAAATACAACATTTACTTTCCAGCAGAATTTAAATACATTTTTAGACGTAAAAATTAAAATTTACACCGTTGCCGGAAGATTAATAAGAAGAATTGAAAAAAATAATATAAGCGAAAATTTTGTTACTGTTGCTTGGGACGGCAGAGACCAGGACGGCGATATAATTGCAAACGGCACTTATTTGTATAAGATAATTGTTAAAACGGTAGACGGTGCTTTTAGTAAAAGCGTATTGGGTAAATTAGCGGTAATTAGATAGGTACGATTATTGCTATATACTATGTAATATTGAATAATATTCTTAATATTGGTAAAATAACAACTGTGTTAAAATGCAATGTTTCATTTTAACACTTATAATTGGAGGAAGATATATGAAAAGCATAATTAATTTGATAATTTTAATAATATTTATGGGAGTTTTGTCTAAAGGAATATATGCTCAAGGCGGAGAAACCGGTGTCCCGTTTTTATTATTAGCTCCGGATTCAAGAGCCGGCGGCATGGGAGAGTCTGGTGCAGGACTTGCAGATAATTCATCTGCAATTTTTTGGAATCCCGGCGGAATAGGCTTCCTTGTAGGAAAGGAAATAAGCATAACCCACAGTAACTGGCTGCCGCAGTTCAATTTGGATCTTTTCTACGATTATTTAACTTACAGGCAATATGTGGAAAGCTTAAACGGCAGTATTACGGCAAGTGTAACATATATGAATTTTGGAGAATTTGTAAGAACAGGTCCTGATGACCCCACGCCTCTTGGAACTTTCAATGCGTTTGATGCGGCACTGACGCTTGGTTACGGCACAAAAATTAGCGATAATATGGGACTTGGCTTCAACTTCAGAGTAATTCACAGCAGATTGTCCGATCAACCCACTTCGAAAGAAATTGGAAAAGGAACGGCAACATCCATTAGTTTTGATATCGGTTGGATGTGGAGACCTGAAAAATTTGATATTCCATTTATAGGTGATTTAAGCAAAAGATTCAGCCTGGGTGTGAATTTAAGCAACCTCGGTCCTAAAATTAATTATATAGACCAGGCACAAGCAGATCCGATTCCTACCAATTTAAGAGTCGGTATGGCATTCCAATTGTTCAATAACGATTATAATTCTCTTATTTATACTTTTGATATGAGCAAACTGTTGGTAGATAGAGACAGTACAGGCGCAGCAAATTTTTATAAAGCAATTTTTTCTTCATGGACTAAAAAACCCGTTTTCAGATCAATCGATTATTCTATGGGAGTTGAATATACTTACGGAACACCGGGCGACTTTTTATTCTCTTTAAGAACAGGCTTCTTCTATGAAGATCCTTCTTTCGGCAACAGAAAATTTGTTACTTTTGGTGCAGGTATTCGTTATGATATTTACGGCTTTGACTTCAGTTATATTACAACATCAGTTTTCAAAGGCGGTGCAAATCATCCGCTTTCCGATACACTAAGGTTCAGTGTTTCTATTGGCTGGGGCGGAGTTAACAATAAAACCGTGGGATTGCCAAGAGGAATTTAAGCATTTATGCTAAAATATTTTCTTTCACTAATTATTCTACTTTGTGGATTGGGCAGCAGTGTTGCCCAATCACGTGTTAATTATACTGTAAATCTTCAGAGGCAAACTTCTTCCGGCAAAACCTTTTCTGCCGATACTTTAAAAATTTTAGCCGTAATGGCCGACTTTCAAACCGATAAAGACGGAGCCACATTCGGCAACGGGAAATTCGGTAGCATTTATTCTAAAGATTACGGAAATTCAATTATCGATCCGTTGCCGCACGACAAATCCTACTTTGAAAACCATCTGAAATTTGTAAAGAATTATTACTCCCAAGTTTCAAAAAACAACTTAACCATTGTTTATACCGTACTCCCCGATGTTGTAACGGTCTCAAAAACTATGCGTAATTATACGCCGCCGCGCAACTCGGACGATTTTTCTAATCTTGCCGGTTTTTCGCAAGAAGTATGGCAATTAATAAGCAGCGCAAATCCCGGTTTTGATTTCAGTAATTATAACGTATTTATAATTTTCCACGCCGGTGTAGGCAATGAAGTTTCTCTACCTGGAAGTCTCGGGATTGAAAAAGATTTACCTTCTATATTTCTCAGCAATCAATCCTTAAAAAAAATATTCGGTCAATCTTTTGAGGGCTTTACTTTAAGCAACAGCTCTTTCAAAATACCAAATACAATGATAATGCCTGAAACCGAAAGCCGTGAAAGCGAAAATGTTTTGGGTACAACATTGGTCGAACTTACATTTAACGGATTACTGGCGGCAAACATCGGGAATTTTATAGGACTGCCGGATCTGTTTAACACAAAAACCGGCGAAAGCGCTATCGGTAGATTCGGTTTGATGGACGGGGAGTCTTTCTTCAGCTTCAGGGGATTGTTTCCGCCTCAGCCGTCGGCTTGGGAAAAAATTAAATTGGGCTGGGCTAAGCCCGTAAGTGTTGAACCGGGTAATTATAATATAAATTTAATTGCAGACCTTGCCGCTTCGGCAGCAGATACCGTAATTTTGAAAGTACCTGTAACATCAAAAGAATACTTCTTAATAGAAAACCGAAACCGTGATGTAAATAATGACGGAGCGAAGGTTAAATATGTAAGCGGAACAGATACCCTGCAGAAGATTTTCTTAAAAGATGACAGAGGCTTTAACAACAATGATGTCGATTCTTTGGAAGGCGTTTTAATAAGTCTGGATGAATACGATTGGGCGCTGCCCGGAAACGGTATTTTAATTTGGCATATTGACGAGAATATAATTGATGCTAAAATTGACAGCAACAAAGTTAATGCGGACAGCAAACATCGCGGTGTATTTTTGGAAGAAGCCGACGGTATTTTTGACATCGGTGAAAAATTTATAAGCGTAATCGGTGATGTAATAATCGGACAAGGAACCGCCGATGATTTTTGGTTTAACGGAAATAAATCTGAGTTTTATCAAAATAGATTCGCACCGGATACAAGACCGAACAGTAATTCAAATAACGGAGCAAACAGTTTTATAACCATATCCGATTTTTCCGGTATTTCAAAAAGGATGAGTTTTAATGTCTCTTACGGCGATTCCCTGATAACCCCGTTGGTTTTTAAAAAATTAAATCTGCGCTCAAATGAAAATCATATTACCGTTTTGCAAAATACAGGGAACCCTATCTTTAGCGTTGTTGCCGATACAAATATGTTTCTAATAGATGCTTCGGGAAATATATTAAAAACATTCAACGGATTTTCATCTTTTAAAACGGCTTTTGTAAATACAAATAATACCAATTATATAATCGGTGCTAATAATAATAAGCTGAATATTTACATGAGTGACGGGTTATCGAATTTTGTCGGAAGACTGAATTTACAGACCAACATCACGGCTGCACCTGTGATTAGAAAAAATATAAATAATGAATATGAGATTTTAATCGGTACATTAAACGGTTATGTCAGAATTTATTCTCTTGGAAGTTTACCTTCAACATTACCGAGCTTCAAGGACAGCTTAAATACAAATAGCGGAGCTGTTCTATTTATTGCCTCTTCGCAGGATTATTACTCGGTTGCGGGTGAACTATTGACTAAAACCAAGTTTCCTCAGTATCGCTTCGGTGATTCGCAAGGAAACAATTATTCTCTGGATAGAAATAAACCGACAAGTTTAATAATGACTAAAAACAAAAACGGCGAATATGTGTCGGTGGTTTCCGGCGGAACAAAAGTATTTGTTTTCAGTAACGGAAAATTAATAAAGGGATTTGATTACAAAGAAAACTCAACAGAACCTTTTAACAATATTTTGTCTTTTACGGATTTGAAAAATGACGGCAGCAATTATATCCTATATACTTACGATAATAAATTATTTGCTAAAAATATAAACGGTATTAATGCCGATAATTTTCCTGTTACCGATACAAAAGTTTATGGTTATAACAACAATGTTATAAGTGCTGATTTCTTCGGGGATAATAAAGCGGAAGTAATATCGGTTACCAAAGACGGAAGAATCTACGCTGTTGACGGAAGCACATCGAATGTAGTTGACGGCTTTCCTTTAATTATGGGAAATTATAATAATTTAACTTTAACATATTTTACATTAAACGGAAAGGGCGCACTGGCTGCATTGGATGACCAAAATTATTTTTATGTGTGGACAGTGGCTTCAACTCCCGGAAAAATAATTTGGAGCGAGGAAAACGGAAACCGAATGAATACAAATTTTTTACCTGCAGCAAAATCGGTAAATATAATAAATACGTTTTTCCCTAAGGACAGGTCGTACAATTATCCCAACCCTGTTTACGGAACTACAACGAATATCCGTTATTTCGTAAACGAAGATTCAAAAATTAATATAAAGATTTTTGATATATCCGGAGCCTTGGTAGCTGAATTGAATAACACCGCCAAAGGCGGTTTTGACAATGAAACCGTTTGGAATGTATCGAACATTCAAAGCGGCGTTTACTTTGCAAGAATTGAAGCAATTGGAAGCAGCGGCAAAAACGAAACCAATATTATAAAAATTGCGGTAGTTAAATAATCAATAACTGAAAAATTTATCTTGATAAAAATAATTCCAAAAATAAAACAAGTATTTCCACTGACAATAATTTTTGTTTCTTTTTTATTGTCAAATGCTTCGGCGCAATTCACCGAATTTCATCCCGAACTTGAATGGTATACAATCAAAGGCAAGCACGTGGAAGTTCACTTCCACGCGGAAGCGGAACGCTCGGCAAGGGTTGTTGCTAAAATAGCGGACGAGGTCTGGGGACCTTTGACATCTCTTTATAATTACGAACCCGACAAAGTTCATTTTGTAATTAAAGATATTGACGACTATTCAAACGGCGCTACCTACTTTTTTGACAATAAAATTGAAATATGGACAAGCGCTTTAGATTTCGATTTAAGAGGAACTCACAATTGGCTGAGGAACGTAATTTCTCATGAACTCACCCATATGATCCAATTACAAGCTTCAATGAAATTCTCTCGAAGCATTCCCGCAATATATTTTCAGGCGTTGAATTATGAAGATGTAAGAAGACCGGACATACTTTACGGTTTTCCGAATGTTGTTGTCTCCTATCCGCTTGCGGGCGTTAACGTACCCGCCTGGTTTGCCGAGGGCACCGCACAATATATGCGTCCGGAATTTAATTATGATATGTGGGACAGCCACCGCGATATGATCCTTCGCTCTTATGCACTCGATAATAATATGTTAACCTGGGGACAAATGGGTGTATTCGGAAAAACAAGTTTAGGGAATGAATCCGTTTATAATTCGGGTTTTGCATTAACAAGATATATTTCACAAAAATATGGCGAAGATAAATTAAGAAAAATTTCAAAAGCCTTGTCCGAAATGGACAATTTTACTATCGACGATGCTTTTGTTGATGTTCTTGGAAAAAACGGAAGGCAAATTTACGGTGAATGGAAAAATTTTGTTACTGCCGATTACAAAAAAAGAAGCGAAAAAGTTTTATCAAATTTGGTTGCCGGAAGAAAAATAGCAGATAAAGGCTTCGGCAATTTTTATCCTGTCTTTATAGATAACGGAAATAAAATTGTCTACATATCCAATAAAACAGAGGATTATTTTTTCACATCAAGTATTTACATGCTTGATTTAAAAACAAAAAAAGAAACTAAACTGGTTGATAACGTCCGTTCTACCGTGAATATTATTCCGGGAAAGAATGAAATAATTTACTCGAAACTGCAGGACGATAACCCCAATTGGTATAACGTGCACGACCTTTTCAAATATAATTTGGATACGAAAAAAGAAAAAAGATTAACATACGATTTAAGAGCAAATCAACCTAACGTATCTCACGACGGAAAAGAAATCGTTTTTTTATTTGAAAGAGACGGTACAACCAACTTAGGCGCGGTTAATATAGAAGGAAAAAATTTCAGACAAATAACTTTCTTCCAAAACGGTGAACAGGTTTACAACCCCAAATATTCGCCCGACGATACTTATATTGTTTTCGGTTATTCGGATAAAGGCAGCAGGGAAATTGCAAGAATTGATGCAGACGGAAGTAACTTCCAATTATTAATTTCAACAAAAAAAGACGAACGAAACCCTGTATTTTTGGATAAAGATAATTTGATAATTTCTTCGGATAAGACAGGAATATTTAATTTATATCGTTACAATTTAAAGGACAAAAGTTTTACGCAGCTTACAAATGTTATCGGCGGTGCATTTATGCCGGATGTAAATAAAGCCGGTAATATTGTTTATGCCGGTTATACTTCCACCGGTTATAAAATTTTTGAAATTGATAAACCGGAGCAGGGGAAAGTTGTACCTGGCAGCGATTACGTTTGGCTGCACAATCCTCCGCTGAACTTGGAAAATCCGAACGGAGACATAAATAAATTCGATTTGAATGAACTAAAAAATTTCGATGATACGCAGACACCTCCTTACAAAAAAGAAAAATACAGCAGGGCGTTTTCAAAGCTGTCCATTTTTCCGTACATAAGGTACGATAACTACACTACGTCAAATACATTCCTTCAAAAACTTAAACCCGGGTTATTGGTTGCATCGAACGATATGCTGAACAGATATTCACTCTTTGCCGGGGGTTCGATCAATACCGTTGGCGAAAGGGATTTATTCCTAAATTTCAGTTATCGAAATAAACTCCCCGGTTTGTATAATTTGGGTATCAAACCCGAACTAACTCTTGAGTTATATAATGTTACCAGGAGGTCCAACATTAACGTATTCTTCGGTGCCGATACTGTCGGGAATATCGTAAATTATGATTTTACGGTTCCGACGAAAGTTACATACAATTTGTTCGAAGTGAATATTGCGGCTAAACAGAAGATCATTTCAAGATTTCAAAGTCTTGAATTCAGATTTATTTGGAGCAGGTACTCTGCAACATTAAGCAGTTTTTTACTGCCCAACAATGCTTTGTATCCCACAACAAACGACACATATTTTATCGGCAGAAATTTACGACTCACATATAGGTATGATAACATAAAGCGGAGTGTTAATTCGGATATAAATCCCGTGGGATTGCAGTACGAAATAAAATATAATTATGAGTTTAACAAATTTAATCCGGACGGTAAATATGTTGTAGAAGGCGGTCTGCTTCAGCCTGCATTTGAGAATTTTAATTTTTCCAAAATTGAATTTAATTCAAAACTTCACTTGCCTTTAAGCGATGACCAGACTTTAACATTCAAAACCAGAGCGGTTACCATTTTGGGGGCTACGCGTCCCAACTTTTTCGACAGCTATGTCGGCGGATTATTGGGTATGAGGTCATATCCTTTTTATGCAATTTCAGGAAACGAATTGGCTTGGATAAATGTTACATATAGGATACCGCTTTTAACGGATATTGATAAAAGATGGAACCAAATTTACTTTGACAAAGTTTTTGTTTCCGTTTTTGCGGACGTGGGAAATGCCTGGAACGGAGGTTTACCTTCATTGAGCAGTTTTAAAAAAGGTATAGGCGGCGAAATTAGAATAATGATGAATTCATTTTATATTTTTCCTACTGCCTTATTTGCAAGCGCGGCTTACGGATTTGATAAATTTACAAACACAATCAGAGGACAAAAAATAACTTATGGGAAAGAATGGTGGTTTTACGGAGGCATTAGTTTTGGTTTTGACTTCTGAAAATTTACCCCCTAATTTTTATTTTTATTTTTATGAAAACTAAATATCAAATATCATCGACACTTTTAATTGTAATTTTCGCAGTTGTTAATCTGTTTGGTCAGATTAAAAATACCGAGCACTATTTTCTTACAGGTAAGTTAAAAACCGATTCTAAAACGATATTATCGAACACAGAATTTAACAGAGCACCGATGCTAACATTAGAGAGTAGCAATAAAAAAAGTCCGATGCTTGCAGGTTTTCTTTCCGTTCTTTTTCCCGGTGCCGGAGAATTGTACTCGGGGGATTATTTAAAAGCCGGAATATTTGTCGCAGTTGAAGCTCTTGTAGTTACTACCGCAATAATTTATAATCATAAAGGTGATGACCAGACGAAAAGTTTTCAAGACTTTGCAAACAAAAATTGGGATGTAAAAAGGTACGCTCTGTGGACGATAAGAAATATTAATAACATTAATCCTTCGGTTGATCCCTCTAATTTTAATATTTTTAATAATGACGGCAGTGTGAATTTCGGCGAATTAAATAAATTGGAAGCTGCTTTGGGCGGCGGGTATTCACACAGACTGCCCCCGTTCGGCGATCAGCAGTATTATGAATTGATAGGCAAATATCCCCAGTACAGTCACGGTTGGAATGACGCAAATCAAAACGACACCGATTTCCATATTCTTTCGCCTAATTTTCTTTTTTATTCGGGCGAACGCGGGAAAGCAAACAATTATTATAACATCTCCGACAAAGCAATTATCGGCATTTATATAAATCACTTTTTAAGTGCAATAGATGCTATTTGGAGTGTTGCAAAATACAACGAAAATTTAAGTCTTAAGATGAGAGTGGAAAATCAGCGTTTTGCCGGAAGAGAAGTACTTGTACCGACGTTAAAATTAAGATTTAGTTTTTAATTTCTTTTCATTATTATTTAACCTGCATTAAAAAGAACTATGTATTTGATAGAAATTCAAATACAAAACTAATTTATATTGCTTATTTTTATTGTATGAAAAAACCTTTAGTAGTAATAGTAGGCAGACCGAATGTGGGAAAGTCCACGTTTTTTAACCGCTTAATCGGAAGTAGGGACGCGATTGTTGATAACCTGAGCGGAGTTACAAGGGACAGAAATTACGGAGAAGCGGATTGGGCAGGTAAAAATTTCAGACTAATTGATACAGGCGGCTATGTGCCGGATTCACCCGACCGTTTTGAAACTGCAATCAGAGAGCAGGTTGATGTAGCAATCGAAGAATCGTATTCAATTATTTTTATGGTTGACGTAAAATCCGGTATCAATCCCATTGATATTGAAATTTTAAAGATGCTCAGAAATTCAGGAAAGAAATTTTTTCTTGTCGTAAACAAGGTGGATAATAAAGAACAGGAAATAGCTGCCACCGAGTTCTATAAATTCGGTGTTAAAAAATATTATGATGTCTCCGCTACAATGGGGAGAAACATCGGCGATTTTTTAGACGCACTGACCGAAGATTTCCCTGAAAACGATGAAGAAGAATTTGATGAGAGGTTAAAAATTGCAATTGTCGGCAGACCCAACGTCGGCAAGTCTTCGCTTACAAATGCTCTGCTCGGATATGACAGGAGCATTGTTACAGACATCCCCGGAACAACAAGAGACAGTATCGATTCGGTATTAAAATATTACGGAAAAGAAATAATACTTATCGATACCGCGGGGCTTAGAAAGAAGAAAAAAGTTAAGGAAAATATCGAATTCTTTTCCAATATTAGAAGTTTCAAAACTATCGGAGAATGCGACGTGGCAATTGTTATGCTCGATGCTCAATTCGGTTTGGAAAAACAAGACCAAAAAATTATTGACGAAGCAATCAGAAGAAGAAAGGGAATTGTGCTGGCAGTCAACAAGTGGGACCTGATTGAAAAAGAAACAAACACGTCGAAAGAAATGTCAGAAAAAATAAAGAAAGTTCTCGGATCCGCAAATTATATTCCAATCATCTACACATCTGCGTTGACAAAGCAGCGGATATATAAAATAATCGATTTGTGTCTTCAAATTGAAGAGACGAGAAAAAAGAAAATAACAACGAATGTTTTGAACGAAACTCTTTTGCCCGAAATAAACAAAACACCGCCGCCTGCTACAAAAACCGGTAAGGAAGTAAAAATAAAATACATTACACAAGTTGGAAGTAAATATCCTGTCTTTTTGTTTTTTACAAATTACCCTAAATATGTTCCTCCTCATTATGCTAAATTTTTGGAAAATACTATAAGAAAAAAATTCGGATTTAAGGGTGTGCCCATAACTATTAGTTTTAAAGAAAAATGATGGAAGTTAAAAACATAGTAATTATCGGCGGAAACGCGGCCGGACCGGCATCTGCCGCAAAGGCAAAAAGAACAAATCCCGAAGCTAACGTTACAATGATTGAAGCAGGAGAATTTATTTCCACGGGTACTTGCGAAATCCCTTATGTGTTATCCGGTGAAATTAATTCCTACCGAAATATTGTTCTCTTTTCACCCGAAAAGTTTAAAGAAGAAAAAGGCGTAGATGTATTGATAAATCATCACGTAAAGACAATAAACAAAAAACGAAGGGAAGTGATTGGTACCGACAAAATAACGGGGAAAGAATTCAGCCTGCCATACGACAATTTAATCCTTTGTACCGGCTCAAATCCAATCAAATTGGAAAAATACTCCTCGTACAATAATGTTTTTACTTTAAAGAGAATCTCTGATTTATTACACATTAAAAAATTTATTGATGAACACAGGGTGAAAAATGTTCTCGTAGTCGGCTCCGGGTACATAGGATTGGAAACTGCCGAAGCGCTCAACCGGTTAAAAATAAAAGTAACTTTATTTGATACGGCAGAGCTGCCTTTTCCCAAAAGTGAAGTTGAAATTCAAAATTTAATTTTAGAGTGCCTGAAAAATAATCGAATAGATTTTTACGGGAACGCGAAAAATATTCATATTATATCCGATGAAGATGAAATAAAATCAATAAAAATTGACGGAAGAATCCTGGACTTCGATTTGGTTATAACGGCTGCGGGTGTAATGCCCGATATTCAACTGGCAGAAGAATCCGGTTTGGATATAGGAACAACCGGAGCAATTAAAGTAAACAATAAACTAAGAACTTGTAACAATAATATTTATGCGGCGGGTGATAATATACAGGTCGTTAACGCTGTCACAAAAAGACCCGAATATATTCCTTTGGCGACCGTAGCTCATAAAGCAGGACATATTGCCGGTGAAAACGCGGCAGGAGGGAACGTATTTTTACAACCGGTCGTTAAAAACATTGCGGTAAAAATATTTGACTATTATTATTCACAGGCGGGCTTAACATCCTATGAAGCTGAAACAAACAATTTCAATTTTGAGACGGTGACGGCAGTGGTACCAAATCTGGTATCTGTAATGCCCGATAGCAGAAAAGTATTCGGAAAAATAGTTTATAATAAAAATACAAAACTGATTTTGGGAGCATCTTTTTTCGGAGGCAGGGAAGTCTCCGGTTATACCGATCTGATTTCCGCGTTTATTTACAACAAATTAACCGCCGATAATTTAAGCAATATTGATTATAACTACACTCCGCCTCTTTCGCCAATGATAAATTTGCTGTCAGTATTAGGAAGAAAAATAAAACGAAATTTATAAATTAATTGGATTTAAAAATGGAAATGTTTAATAATTTTGTAGACGTTAATCATCCCGTGTTAAAAAGGGATTTGACAATTTTAAGGGATTCTAAAACTTCTCCCGAATTTTTTCGCTCCGCCGTAAAACGAATATCGACGGTTCTTGCCGTTGAAATTAGCAGAGAATTTAAGTTCGGCGAAAAAGAAATTGATACACCGCTGGAAAAAACCATGGGGTTTTTTCTGAACGAAAACGTTGTTCTCGTTCCGGTCTTGAGAGCGGGACTTGGAATGGTGAGCGGTTTCCTCGCCGTTTTACCGAGAGCTAAAGTAGGACATATCGGGCTGCAAAGAGATGAAAATACTTTACAGCCGTTGGAATATTATTATAAAACTCCGAGCGAATTAAATAAGTCAAAAATCATATTGCTCGACCCGATGCTGGCAACCGGTGGCAGCTCTTCGGCAGCCATATCATTTTTAAAAAAGAGGGGAGCAAACGACATTACTTTTGCTTGTCTGGTTGCTGCTCCTGAAGGGGTTGAATTATTATCTAATAACCATCCCGAAGTTAAAATTTACGGTGCATCGCTCGACAGAGAATTAAATGCTAAAGGTTATATTTTACCGGGATTAGGCGATGCGGGGGACAGAACGTTTGGCACATTATAAAAAATTAATCGTCTTAATATTTGTTCTTCTCTTTCCTTTAAAATCTTTCGGACAAAACTTCCTGCCGAAAAAAACCGATTCGCTTATTACGGAAGGTATCAATGCTATCATCCTTCAAAAATTTGACGATGCAAAAAAATATTTTAATCAATTGGATAAAATAGATACGGTTGATCCTTTCGGGAAGATTTATTTAGCCGTAACATCCATATCAAAATCTTTTGACTTAGGCGAAGAATATAAATGGGACTACATTACCGATTTATTGGATGAAGCTTTAAACCGGGCGGAAAATAATTACGAAAAAGATCCCGATTCTCCGGTTAAATTGTATACATTGGCTCTCGCCGAAGGTTATTATGCCTATGTAAAAGGTTTGGAAAATAATTGGTTCTCCGCTATTTCAAACGGCTATGACGCCATTAAAAATTTTGAAAAGTGTTTATATATTGATTCCACTTTTTACGAAGCTTACACCGCAATAGGCACTTTTAAGTATTGGAAAAGTAAAAAAGGCAGTTTTCTTCCGATAGTAAGCGATGAAAGAAAACTGGGTGTTAAATATTTGGAACTGGCGGTTTCAAAAGCAAAACATTCTAATTATTTAGCGGTTAACTCATTGCTTTGGATTTATATTGATCAGAAAAAATTCAATAAGACCATTGAACTGGCAAATAAAATATTGGATAAATATCCCGGAAGCAGGTTATTCAAATGGGCGCTGGCAAGGGCGTATGAATCCGTGGATATGAAAAAGTCCGTTGAGGTCTATCAGAATATATTAAATGATTACGAAAAAATGACCGGATTAAACGGTTATCAAAAAATTGTTCTGCTTCATTTAATTGCGCAGTTGGAAAACAAATTAGGCAATAAAAAGAAAGCTCTTCGATTGAGCAACGAAATATTAAATATGAAAAATCTTTCGGAATACGTTTTGGATGAATTGGGTGACAGGCTGGAAAGAGTAAAGAAATTGCGCGAATCGCTGATGAATAACACGGAATGATTAAATTATGAACTTGATTTTTTCATTTATATGTGATAAATAAAAATGGAATTAGGGATGACGAATAAAATTGAAATTAACAACAAGTAAATATGAAAAACTTAGAGACAACCTTTTAGAAACTTGCAGAAAAAATCTGCCTAAAGTTGATGAAAAGTTGATCGTGAAGAGTTTGGAGTTTGCAATTGAAGCACACAAGCATAACACGCGTGCTTCCGGCGAACCGTACTATACTCATCCTTACGAAGTGGCTTTAATTGTTGCCAAAGAATTTCCTTTGGATGACATTACCGTAGTAAGCACTTTACTCCACGATGTAGTTGAAGACACGGAATTCGATTTGGAACTTATAAGCAGGGAATTCGGAAAGGAAGTTGCGGACATCGTAGACGGTGTTACAAAAATCAGCGGAATATTCAGAGGACAGGAAATAAAACAGGCGGAAAACTACCGCAAAATGCTCCTCTCGATGGTAAAAGATATTAGAGTGATATTGGTCAAATTTGCCGACCGTCTGCATAATATGCGTACACTCGATTTTGTTCCCCAGGAAAAACAAAGACGCATTGCGCAAGAAACACTGGAAATCTATGCTCCGTTTGCAAATAGATTCGGTCTTGGACAGGTAAAATGGGAGTTCGAGGACCTTGCATTCAAATACTTAAACAAAGAAGCTTACGAGGAAATAGCCAAAAAAATTAAGAGCAAAAGAAGGGAAAGGGAAGCTTATATTAAAAAATTCAGCGAGCCGTTAATTGAAAAGTTGGAAGAATATAATTTGGATTTTAAAATAAACGGCAGAGCAAAGCATCTTTACAGTATTTACAGGAAAATGATAAGACGTAATAAACCCTTCGAAGAAATTTATGACCTTTTTGCCGTAAGAGTAATTTTAAACACCGAAGATAAAAATGATTGCTACACAACCTTGGGCATTGTAAATCAAATTTATATGCCCATACCCGATAGATTTAAAGATTATATCTCAATTCCCAAAACGAATAACTATCAGTCCATTCACACCACGGTTGTGGGTCCCGACGGCAGGTTGGTTGAAGTGCAAATAAGAACCGCAGCCATGCACGAAATAGCCGAGAAAGGCGTCGCGGCACATTGGCGCTACAAAGAAAATATGACGGCTACGGACAAAGATTTGGAAAATTGGGTTAATTGGATAAGAGAAATTTTTGAATCTGCCACAAAAGATGATGCCAGAAAAGAATTATTGGAAAGCTTTAAACTTAATCTTTACCAGTACGAAATTTATGTATTTACTCCCAAAGGAGAATTGAGAAGATTGCCTGCAAATTCCACTCCGGTTGACTTTGCTTTTGACATTCACAGCAAAGTAGGATACCACTGCATCGGGGCTAAAGTTAACGGAAAAATCGTTCCTTTGGATACCGTTTTACACAGCGGTGACCAGGTAGAAATAATTACGTCTAAAAATCAGCATCCCAATAAAAACTGGATAAAATTTGTAACCACGCACAAAGCCAAAACGGCGGTTAGAAAATGGATGAACAAGGAAGAAGACGACATTGTTGCCGCCGGCAAAGCGTTATGGGAAAAGAAAACAAAAAAGATGAAATTATCTTTTTCGCAGAACGATATTAACAAGCTTATAGTAAAATTAAAATTTGATAATATCAGACATTTTTATAAATCCCTTGCACAAGGCAAAATTATTGTTGACGAAATTTTAACCGCAGCAACAGCCCCTGAAGAAAAAGAACAGCCTTCCGAATTGAAATTTGAAAATTTTACAAATGTGGCAAGGGGACAAAGAGGGAACATAATTGTTGACGGAGATAAGCAGGGCATACTTTATTCCTACGCAAAATGCTGCAACCCTATTCCGGGTGATCCGATAATCGGATTTATTACCGTAGGAGAGGGAATAAAAATTCATAGAAAAACTTGTGTGAATTTACTGAACTTATCGAAGGAAACTTCAAACAAACTTGTACAGGTTCAATGGCCTTCTTCCGAAGATTCGTTGTTTGTTGCCGGACTAACCGTAAAAGGCGAAGATGCTCCGGGGCTGTTGAATGATATATCGCATTCTATTGTTACTTACCAGAATACTAACATTAAATCAATAAATATCAGCACAGCCGATTCTACGTTTGAGGGCAGCGTTACCGTTTATGTTAGAAATCTGGATCATCTGTCGCGGATAGTTGAAAGACTAAAAAAGCTAAAGGGTGTTTATTCAGTTGAAAGATTTGAGCAGGCGTAAATGTCTTATAATTTGAATCTAAAACGCGTACTTGCAGTTGATTACGGTACAAAGAGAGTGGGACTTGCCCTAACCGATCCTTTATTTACTTTTGCTTATCCCTTCAAAACTTTAATCAACAACAGGCAATTGCTGAATCAGTTAAAGCAAATAATTGATGAAAAAGGTGTCCAAAAAATTATTCTCGGCTATCCCTCACGCGAAGACGGGAAAGAATCGGTGCTTATTCCGGAAATAAATAAATTCAAAGAAAAATTGAATAAAATATCTAAAGTTGAAATTATTTTATGGGACGAAATTTACACGTCAAGAATAGCCGAAAAAAGGATAATGGAAACTAAAAAAAAGAAGAAAACGAGAAGGGATAAAAGTTTAATTGACAGCAATGCAGCAGCAGTTATACTGCAGGAATATTTGGAGTCAAAACAATAAATCTTAAAAAACAAATAATAAAATAATTGACATTTATAGCTTGAAAAAGTATTTTCAGTATATAAATAAAACAAAAATATGGGAGCAAATACATGACACTTGACGCACTCGGAATGGTCGAGACAAAAGGTCTTATCGGATCAATTGAAGCTGCTGATGCGATGGTTAAGGCAGCAAAAGTAGAATTAATCGGTAAAGAAACAATTGGCGGCGGCTATGTTACCGTAATGGTACGCGGTGATGTCGGTGCTGTTAAAGCTGCAACGGATGCCGGTGCTGCAGCGGCTCAGAGAGTTGGTGAGCTTGTGTCAGTCCATGTAATCCCTCGCCCGCACGCAGAAGTAGAAAATATTCTTCCCAAAAGAAAGTAATTTATTATGCCTACGGCTTTGGGGTTAGTAGAAACCAGGGGATTAGTAGCTGCAATAGAAGCCGCAGATGCAATGGTAAAAGCTTCAAATGTTAGACTTATCGGCAAAGAAATAACCAAAGCGGCTTTGGTAACTATTAAGGTTACGGGAGATGTGGCAGCAGTAAAATCCGCGGTAGATGCCGGTGCTGCAGCGGCAAGCAGAGTAGGGGAACTTCTTTCGACGCATATCATTCCTCAACCTGATAATCAAATTGTAATTATTATTCCCGAAATTGACATAAACCGAGTAATTTACGCGCCGTCTGAAGAAACCCAAAAAGTAATAAAACCGGATAAAAAAGAAGAACCTGAAAAGAAACCGATTATTGAAATTAAGACCGCAGAAAAAGAAGAACCGAAAACCGAAGCAGCATCGGAAACCATAGAACGTTTAAGACGGGAAGCTTTGGGAAAAACTGCGGAAATTAAAAAAGAAGAAACAGAAAACGAAGTAAAAACTTCCCAAAAGATATCCGAAGATATTAATTTAGAACAGCTTGAGTCCTTAAATGTTCACCAACTAAGGAAATTAGCTCGGAGCACAGTAGGATTTCCCATTCAAGGAAGAGAAATCTCCCGTGCCAACAGAAGCACCTTGTTAGGTTATTTTATTAACCTTTTATAGATAAATTCCGGCATTAAAAATTTTATACCTTCTAACGCAAATAAAAAAAATATGGATTTATCTAATTCTAATCCGGAAACAACCGATAAATTACGCAGCATTCCTCTTTTTTCTGAGCTAAGTATTCCTCAACTAAAAGAACTTACCGAAATAAGCGAACTTAAACACATACCTAATAATGAAATCCTTTTTTTTGAAGGCGATTATTACAAAGGGTTTTATGTCCTGCTGAAAGGACTTGTAAAAATATACGGTATGACTCCCGACGGAAAAGAATCGGTCGTGCACATTTTAAAACCGATTACAACCTTTGCAGACGTTCCTCTTTTTGAAGGTAAAGATTATCCGGTAAATGCTCAAACTTTGGAAGACTGCCAGGTGCTGTTTATTCCGAAACAGGGCTTCATAGATTTGATAAAAAACAATTCCGATATTTCATTAAAAATGCTTGCCGGATTTTCCAAACGCTTAAGATACCTTGTCGCGCAGATAGAAGATCTTTCAACCAAAGATGTTAAACACCGACTTGCGAAATATTTATTAAAAGAAACAATTTCTAACGGAACGGATAAATTACCCGAACCTTTTTTTAAGCTTTCCGTCCCTAAGTCTACAATTGCTGCTTATCTTGGAACCATCACCGAAACCTTATCCCGTGCATTTAAAAAACTGCAGGACGAAGAAATCATCCGAGTTAACGGAAAAAAAATTTTTGTTAAGGATATGAAACGATTAAAAGAATTAGCAAAGTGAAACTATCCGTCATCAGGGAAATTGTAAAATAGAATTTCTTGTTTACTTTTACCGAAAATTAAATTTTCAAATAGTGTTATATTTGACTTAAGTCAAGTGATTTCCTGTCCTATTTTCATAATTTTGTACCGAACAAAAAAAGGAGAAAAAAAATGGAAATAAAACAACTTGATATTCGTCCGGTTCCGCCGAGAGATAAACACCCAAAAATCTTTTCAACATTCGAGGAACTTAAAAGCGGGGAAACCTTTCAACTGGTAAACGACCACGATCCGATACCGCTTTATTATCAGTTCAATGCAGAAAGGCCAAATCAGTTCGGCTGGGAGTATGTGGAAAAAGGTCCGGAAGTATGGCGCGTAAATATTAGTAAAAAGTAAGAATGAAAGAAGACTTTTGTTCGATTAAATTTATCATTTAAGAAACAAACAATGCGAAAGGAAATATTATGAACGAAGAACAATTAAACAAAGAAGCGGAATTTATCGGACAATTGGATCCCGCAAAAATCCGCCAACTCGATGTTCGTCCCATTCTCGGTACGGGAAAGGATCCGTTTTCGGATATTATGGCAAAAGTAGAGGAACTTAATAGTGACGAAATATTGCTGCTTATAAATTCTTTTGAGCCGGTTCCGCTTTATTCAGTACTCGGTAAAAAAGGATTTAATCACGTAACCCAAAAAGAAGAAGATGTTTTCAAGATCTATTTTTATAGAAATGCAAAACCCGAAAGCAACGGAGATAATGATGCCGAGACAAATTATGCCGGATCAAACCAAGTGGATTTTGAAAATATAATTGAACTTGATGTAAGGGGACTTGAACCCCCTGAGCCGATGGTTAAAATTTTAGAAACTCTTCCGAAAATAGATGAAAAAACCTTGCTGCTTGTTCATCACCACCGCGAACCGTTGATGCTTTACCCGAAGCTTGAAGAAAGAGGTTACACGGCACAAGCGAACAAGATTCAAGAGAATTATTATAAAGTCTTAATTTCAAAAAAGAAAAGTTGAGAACAGGATGATCCAGGGAACGTTAACAACGGCATATTCACCTCCTTTAAAATTGGTCGGTAAATATTTTATTGCAGGTATTGCAAGTTATTTTCTATTGACTCTCCTGCTTATGCTTAATTATAGTTCGGTTATCGGATTTCATTTTCAGCCGAAAATTTTGGCTCTTACGCATATAGCAACTTTAGGCTGGATAACGATGATAATTTTCGGGGCAATGTTCCAACTCGTACCCGTTGTTCTCCAGGTAAAAATATTTAGCGAAAGAATGGCGGAGATAACCTTTTGGATCTTTGTTATCGGTATTGTCGGCTTTGTTTACGGATTCTGGAATTTTATTACGGGACCGTTTTTAACATTGTTTGCAATAGTTTTGAATATTGCTTTGCTCCTTTTCTCAATAAATATTATCCTATCGATGAGAAAAATATCTAAGTGGAATTTTACGGCGGTACACATTGCCGCCTCTATCTTTTATTTAATTATAACGGCTGCAGCCGGACTTCTGCTGGCAATAAATTTAGGCAATCCGTTTATAAAAATTAATCACTTGCAATATCTTAATCTTCACGCACACACTGCTCTTATAGGATGGGTGTTAATGATAATAATGGGTGTTGTATATAAGTTAATTCCTATGTTCAGCCTGTCGCACGGATATTCGATAACCCCGGGCAAATATTCTTTTATTCTTATTAATATAGGTCTGCTTGGGATAAATGCAGTTATGCCTTTCTCTAAACTGAGTATTTTGTTCTATTCGTTCAGCATATTAATTGCAGTGGGAATTTTTCTTTTTATTTATCAGGTATATTTAATAATTCACAAAAGAATAAGAAAGAAGCTTGATATCGGCTTGAAACACACGGTAGTTTCTTTTTATATTTTATTTGCTGTAACGATACTCGGCATATTAATAACGGTTACCAATATATCTAACATTCCTAATTTAACGTTGGTTTACGGCTTACTGATTATAATCGGATTTATTTCAACTCTAATAATCGGGCAGATGTACAAAATTGTACCGTTTCTTGTTTGGTATCACAGGTTCAGCGGCAAGGTAGGCAAAGAAAAAGTACCGATGTTAAAAGATTTGTACAACGAAAAGTTGGGGCTGCAAGGATTATATCTGATGCTTGTAAGCATATCGGGTATTACATTTTCAACTATTTTTGATATTAAAATTTTGATATTTATTTTTTATGCATTATTATTTTTAACGGCAGTAATATTTAGTTTTAATATGCTAAAAATATTTTTAAGGAAAACATAAATGGTTAACAAGGAAGAAATATTGGAGGTGTTAAAGGGCGTTAACGATCCTGAGATAGGGGTAAACATAGTTGATTTGGGTTTGGTATACGATGTTTTAATAGATGAAAAAACAATTGAAGTAAAAATGACGCTAACCACGCCCGGCTGTCCGCTGCACGCTACAATTACTCAGTGGGCTGAGAACGTAATATATCATTTAGCCCCGGAAATGGAAGTTAAAATTACCCTTGTTTGGGAACCTGCTTGGTCTCCCGATAGAATGAGCGACGAAGCCAGGCAGCAATTAAGATATTTATAAGGAGCGGTTATGTTTACAACAGTTCGTTATTTTATTAAGACAAGTATAATTTTTTTAATTGTAGGCATCCTCACCGGATTATTCTTAATATTATCCAAATATTATTTCACCACCGGATATTCCATGCAGATTATAACTGCGCATACGCATGTAATACTTATCGGTTCGGTAATGATGATGATCATGGGTGTTGCACTTTGGTTTTTTCCCCGTGCGGAAAAGACCGATAAGAGATATAATCCCGATGTAATTTTAATTGTCTATTGGGTAATGATGCTTTCAACCTCAGCGAGATATATTTTTCAATTTATAAGTGCATTCTATTCAAGCAGTTGGGTTCCCGCTTTAATTACCATCTCGTCTACTTTTCAAGTACTTGGAATTATATTGTTCTTCTATTCAATGTGGGGAAGAATAAGAGCTGTGGGAAGTAAATACAGAGAAGCCAAAGGAGAAAAGTTTTGATTTCATATTTTTTATATCCGATAATTTAACTGAAGGAAGGAGTGATATCGGATTGAATAATAATATCATCTTTTATGTTGAAGAACTTTTTAAGGGTTAAATAAAAGTTGAAAGACATAATTGAAAACAATAATAAATAAGTAACCGGAGAAAACAATGTCAGATACTACCAATAAACAAAACCTTGTTGATGCCGTCGAATACCAGGAAGGTTCAATCGTCAGCAAGCAATTACTAAAGAAAGATAACGGAAACATTACACTCTTTGCTTTTGGGGAAGGAGAATCTTTAACCGAACACACTTCACCTTTTGAAGCGGTTGTTTTTATGGCTGACGGTGAAATGGAGATAATAATAGGCGGTACTCCGCACAACGTTAAAGCAGGGGAGATAATTATATTACCACCTAACGTTCCGCACTTTTTACGGGCAATTCAAAAATCTAAAATGCTGTTAACAATGATAAAGTAAATTTGAAGTAATTAGTTTTAGTAAAGTAATTTTAATCAAACAGGACGCATCCGTTCAAAATACAAGATTCCCGAAATCTTTGTTGGCAGGTTTTCCCGATATAAAAGACTTAGTTAATTTTTTTAACTTTACCGTTTCAATGCGATAAGATTTCGGGAATCTTTATTACTATTGTTACAATGACTTTGAATTCATGGGCTTTTATAAAACAAAAAATACGTAAGGTGAATTTATAGTTGAAGTCTCACCAATTTATTTTGTTTTTAAATAATCTCATTCTATTTTTTCAGCAGAGAAACGAGACTAATTCCGCTTAAAATTTTATTTGAAATTACCGTCGTTTACATCTTTAATAAATTTTATTACCCCGTTCATGTAAACTTCCTGATCGTCCCACATTGCCAGGTGGCTGCCGTTCTTGCAGAATAAGTATCTGCCGTTCTGCACCAACTCACTTATCTCTTTCATATCTTCAGGATTCATTGTATCATATTTTGCACCTATTGCCAAAGTGGGAACATAAATGTTTTTCAATCTGTCGGTAATTGTCCAGTCTTTCAGGTTGCCGCCGGGGACAAATTCACTCGGACCTTGCATAAATTCATAAACGTGTTGATTAGCGTGTTTAAAACTTCGCAAAACAGGTTCGGGCCATTCTTCCATTCTTAAAATATGTCTTTTATAATATTCATTAAATACCAAATTTAAATAAACCGGATTTTGGAAATCTTTTTTATCTTCGTAATATTTTAACGAATCCAAAAGGGAAGGACGCAGTTCGTTTCTTAATTTTGTGTTATAAACAACGTATTTGGCAAAGCTCGATGTCATATTGGAAATTATCAATCCTTTGAGATTTTCCTGATATTTAACCGCGTATTCCATAGCGAGCAAACCTCCCCAGGAATTACCGAGAAGGAAAAAATTATCTTTATTCAGACCTAATGCTTTTCTTACTTGTTCTACTTCATCCACAAAACGATCCAGTACCCAAAGACTGTCGTTGTCGGGCTGGTCCGAATAATGCGACCCCAACTGATCGTATTCATAAAATTCAATATTGGCTTTCGGGAAAAAACTTTCGAAGGCTTCCATATATTCGTGAGTAAAAGCCGGTCCTCCGTGAAGTAACAAAACCTTCATCGGACTGTTGCCGAAGCGTTTTGTCCATACTTTGTAACCCTCTTTTAATTTTATCATCTGTACACCGCCGGCTTGGTATTTACCGGGAGTTTTAAAATTCAAGTAATCATCATTTTCATAATCATCGCTGCAGGAAGAAACTATTAGAGTAAAAGCAGCTAATAAAATAATTAGTAATAATTGTTTACAGTTTTTCATCTTATTTCCCTTTATATTTTACATACTTTCTTCATCTGCGGAAGGACCGTAAATTGCCGGAACGGGAACATCGTTCAGTCTTAGGTAAACTCCCAGTTGAGCATTATGATGTACCAAGTGATTCAGAACCAAGTTACGGAGGACAGCTTTTTTAGGCATTGTAAAAAGAGAGTTGCCGGCCGAAAGCAAACTCCAATTTCCGTCTAATTTTAAATCATCCGCTTCGGATAAACTCTTTTTCCCTTCTTCAAAATATTTATCGAACTTTTCAAGCAGCTGCTTTTTATTCTCTGCTTTAAGCGGAACATATTCTTCACCGTCTTTCGGATTCATATCAAATTTATCCGTATTAATTGTAACATTTATCCACGATTGAATTTCCGCCAAGTGAGAAGCCAAATCGCCCATGGAAAATGATTTTTCGTGAGGTTTCCAACCGAATTTATCATCGGGAATTCTTTCGATTGTTTTTTTTACATTTATCGCTGTTTGTTCAAATTCTGTTAAAAACATTTGTGCGGCACTCATTATTAGGCTCCTTATTTTAATTGAAAAGGGAAGTTGGTTTAATAAAAATTGAATTTACAATTCAATTAATTAACTATCAATTTTAATTATTCTTCTTTTATTTTTAGTCTAAAAATCTCGATTTAAGTTCCGGGTTTGATAACCGGCAAGAATCTTTTTTACCGAACCATTTGTAACGATTTTTTGATACGAATAAATAAACTGAGTCACGTATAAATTTGGGTAAAACAATAAAAATATAGGGCAATTTCCAAAGTCCGTTTAACTCTTTGGCAATGAATAAAGCGGCGGAACTTTTAGTGAATATTTTTTTTTCTTTCAATAAAACCAAAGTATCGAATTTATCATTGGTGTAATGATATTCTTTAAGTAGTTTTTTCCCTTTTTCCGATTGAAATGAGATAAATTTAAATTTTTTATTTTTATCCCTTTTTATGATAAATTTTACTGACCCCTCGCATAAATTACATATTCCGTCAAAAAAAACTATCATATATTTAACTCTTACTTATCCTTTTATTTCGTGCCCAAAAGGTGTTAGTGCCAGCGAAGCCAGTTTCAGATGTTGTTTTGCAAAAGGAATTCCGATAATTGTAACAGCCAATAGCAAAGCGAAAATCAAATGAGTGGCGGCAATCCAAATTCCTCCCAATAAAAGCCAAAGAATATTCATAAACGTGGAAAGGCATCCGCTTGCCGCGGGCTTTTGTACAACTTCTCGTCCGAAGGGAAGCAAAGCAAGAATCGCCAATTTGAAGCTTTGAATCCCAAAAGGAATTCCGATTATTGTTAAACTTAGCAATAATCCGCTAATAAAATATTCGATGCTGATTATTAATCCGCCGAATATTATCCAAAGTATGTTGCCGAGCAAACTCATTAGCTTTGGCTATGCGTTGTGCGGAATTTAACGCCACTTACTTTTAAACCGCTATTTTGTTTATTTTTGTTCATTATTATTACTCTCTTCCGCATTGCTTATAGCCTTTGTTTATTGTTTAAGCCTTTTCTTTTGTTCGAGATAAACATTGTCATTCAGTTTCTTCAATGCTTTCATAAAGTCTTTTTCATTCAAAACAGATATTTGATATTTTGCGATTTCTCTCAATTTGAAGAACCTTTCATTTTTACTCACTTTTTCTTTTATCATTTGAGCATTTAAGGTCTCAAGATTGGACAAAATTGCCAATTCATTTATACTTGCAATGTCTCTGATATTTATAGATTTAGTTGCTAAATCAGGATTCGCATCTTTCCAGTCTTTTGCAGTGCAGTTAAAAAGAGCAACATTCAACAAATCTGCTTCTTCCGCATAAACTAACCATTCTTTGTCTTTTTCATAGTTCTTGTCAGGAAGGATGAAGTTTTTAACTGCGTCCGTGTGAATATGATAGTTGGTTTTACTCAAAATTCTTTTAACATTCCATTCAAGATTGTATTGATTCGTTTCAACCTCTTTTAGTCTTTGGTATTCGGTAATCAAGTAAAGTTTGAATGTTGGGCTGATCCAGGATGCAAATTCAAAAGCGATGTCTTTATGGGCGTAAGTTCCTCCGTATCTTCCGGATTTTGAAATTATCCCAATGGCATTTGTTGTTTCAATCCATCTTTTGGGGGTCAGTGTAAAACTATTAGAACCGGACTCATTTCTAAAGGCATCGAATTCGATGCCTTTAAAATCCGGATTTCTCAATTGCTCCCAAAGTCCAAGGAATTCAATCGTACTTCTGGTTCTCATCCAGTTCTGTATAATGTAATTCGTTCTTTCAGAATCTCGAAACTTTGCCATATCGGTCAACGAGATATATTCTTCTTCATTTTGTTTATAAAGAACAATTTCTAGATCGTTTACATTCAATTTTGTTTTACTCATTTTTTTAAGTCCATTTTATGGAATTAAAAGAAACACAATTATTCGTTTTTCTGACAATGTGTCTTAGGGATACTAGTATGAACTCACAACGGTTTGGCTATGCGTTGTGCGGAATTTAACGCCACTTACTTTTAAACCGCTATTTTGTTTATTTTTGTTCATTAGTGCTGTGTCAAATTATCTGCGTAACTCTCTTAAACTCCAATTGTTGTTATATGCTGCCCGTGTGCCGCCCAATGCAATTTGTTTTGAACGGTTTGAAAGATTTTTTGAGTTATTTCGGCGCTCGGGTCATAATCGATACTTGTGGCGTAAATCTCCAATACTTTGCGATAAAATATTTTTTCAGATGAACGTATATCCCGTATGCGCTCTAATAATTCCTCAAAATAACCGCCACCTTGTTTAAAAAGCTCATCGTTCATTGTAAAACCTTTGATAAGGTATTCGCGCAAGCGTTCGGTTGCCCAAATACGAAACTGTGTGCCTCTCAATGATTTTACTCTGTAACCTACGGAAATCACAACGTCCAGATTATAAAATTTTGTGCGATAATTTTTGCCGTCCTTGGCAGTTGTCAAGTATTCCTTGACAACTGAATTTTCTTCAAGCTCACCTTCCGTAAATATGTTTTTGATGTGCAAGCTGATATTTTGCTTAGTGGTTTGAAAAAGCTCCATCATATCGGCTTGTGTAAGCCAAACCGTGTTGTCCTCCAAACGGACTTGTATTTTTACTTTTCCGTCTTCCGATTTGTAAAGCAGTATTTCACTATTTGTTTTTTCCGGTAAATTACCCATTGTCTGAATCTTGATTATCTTGATTATTGGATTTACTTGATTGTTTGAAATATTTCGGATTGTAGATTTTCTTGAATTGCAAACTTTTTGCGCCGAAATTAATTAACAATCCGACAGGTTTATCATAAGCCACTACATAATTTTTTGCTTGTGCCAGATGGACATCTTCCAAATTGATTAAAGCTTTCAACTCAACAATCACTTGATCTTCCACCACAAAATCCGCTCTACGAGTACCCACATCAATTCCGTCATAATAAATCTTATGCTCTTTTTCTCTTTCAAAACTTAAACATGCTCTTTCCAATTCAATAGCCAAGCACCTTTGATATATTACTTCCTGGAAGCCGTTTCCCAATGTATTATGCACCTTCATAGCACATCCGTTAATTTTATATGTAATCTCATCCAATTTCATTTTATCCATTCCAAATTATCCTGTCAATCTTTCAATCCTGTAAATCCTGATTCAGACAATGTGGTAGAAGTTTTTTGTTACTATTTTTTCTTATTCCGTTACCTCAAAATCTTTATCGTTTATTGACGAAAGATTAACATACAATTGATTTTTATCCAATATCTCTATCAAATGTTGTTTTTGTTCTTCTTTTGTTTGTCCGCCTTCCAAAACACAATCTTTATATGGCCAGACAAGAGCCACTTCGTTGCGTTGTTTTAGGTATTTCCCGTCAATGGTTAATCCAACCTTGTTTTTGTATTGGGTGTAACTGTCATTCAGATAGTTTTTCATTTCCATAAAAGTAATGAATTCCTCTTGTTTAAAAACAAGCGTTCCCTGTCCTGAGCTTGTCGGGGGGACTTCCACAAAAAACTTTTCTTTGAGCGTTTCGTTTTCCAATAGCAATTTAATAAGTGCCGGGTCGTAATTTCTTGCTTTCCCTATTACCACCCACTTTTTCAATTCGCCTTCATCCGTAACGAAGTTGTTCTCTTTTTTGAGTTGGTTTTCTAAAGTTTCGTATAGTTTCATTTATTCAATTCCTTTTTAAAGATTTTAATTCTCCAAGATATTTATTTTCTGTCGAGTGTTGGTATAAAAATAGCTCTTTTGGTTTTTCGGCGTTTGCCTGTGTGTTGGCAAAAAACAAAATGTGCTATTTGTGTGTTAGCTTTGCGTTTCTTAAAATATTCTTGTAGCAAATTTATCATTCCTTTTCTCTCTGTTTTATTAGCTTGTGACTAACATACCACAACACGCATTACGCAAATTTGGAAATATTACTGCTATAGCGCACAGCGTTTTTTTTATTTGAACAAACGTCCGTTACTTATTTTCTTCTTACATTAATTTGAACCTAATTCTTAGAACTCCGTTTTCATAATTTGTTGAAATTATTTTAAACTCGCCAATCTCGTTAGTGTTTTTTACGTGATTACCGATACAGGGGCAAGAATCATATTCGCCAATGTGAATAATCCTAATATTATCGTCCGCACCTTCGGGCAGTTTACTTAAGTTAAATTTTTTCGCGGCTTCTTCTTTCGGATAAAATTCTTCCCGCACATCAAGGTCGGATTTTATTACTTCGTTAACTTTATTTTGAATTTCAGAAATTTCATCATCCGTTAAATCTCTTTCAAAATGATAATCTACTTTTGATTTTTTCTTTTCGATGTGTGCGCCGAAAGATCTGCCTTTGTTGAACATCCTTACCATAGTTTGGTTAAGTATATGCTCGGCAGAGTGCATTTTAGGGTCGTATTGCTTCAAAAAGTTTTTCCTATAACTTAATGTTATTTTTTATTTTATCCGGTAACGGAAATGATTTTCTTGTTTTTGTGTTAATGTGTACGCCGACTAATTCACAGGTTGCCAATTCAATATCCGTTTCCGAATTGTACATAAAATGCTTGAACTTGATCGATTTATTTCCGATTTCCAAAACTTTAGATTTAATATAGATGCAATCACCTGCAAGAACTTCTGCTTTATAATTTATTTTTTGTTCTACCGCTACCATACCGCGGTTTTTTTCTTTCATGTAGTTTGAAGTAATTCCCAGTGCGGTAAATAAATTCCAGGTTGCCTCGTCAAATTTTGCGACGTAATGCTGAACATTCATATGTCCCATATGATCTATTTGATTCGGATATACCGTCCCTCTGTAAGTTTCAAGCATAATAACTAAATTAAAAAAAATGTACTGTATTAAAAATAATTTATGATAACCGGTTTATAATTTCTATAACGTGAGGATTATTTGCAAATACCCGACAAAGTTTTTATTTGGTCATTATCAATAAACAGACATTAGCCGGAAGTTTACCGCTAACGGCTTTTTACCACAACCACCCGAAAACACCTGCCGTTAGTAAGGCATAAATAAGTCCGTCTATTGAAGATAAGATTACATATCTTAAAGATTTTTTATGCCAGATATAACCTTGCCACAAAGCAAGAGCATAACCGATAAAAGCGGCAGTGCCTACGATACGGAAAACGGAAAGGTAATTGGAATCGGCGGAAAGTGCATGTACTGCAATATATGCAGCAAATATGCTTACAAAAATGTTGTAAATAAACCACTGCACAAGAATTTTCCCCATTTTTGGTATACCGTTTTCAAAAACAGTCAATACTGCTACAGGTCCGTTATTCATCTTTTCCACTTTCTCGGGTTCTTGCATTGCTTTTGCCGTACCGCAAAACGGCATCATGTAATCGCCCCGGGGAATATTAAGGGGACGTAGAGCGTTCATTACTCCGTCTTCATCGGGTAATTTTTTGAAATCATTTTTGTGGTACGTGAACATCATATGAATTACCGAACTTGCGATAAATACAACGACGGCAGAAACGAGTACAGGGAGCCATAATGAAAATAAAGAAACCATTAGAACCTCCATGTTGATTGATAAAAAGTATTAGAACCGATATAAAAGTAATTTCAGAATTAGGCTATATTGATTGAAGCTTTTTATTGATGTCAGAAATTAAATAATTGTATTCTTTTAAGCAAATGAAGAAAGCTTTTTCATCGCCTATTACCATACACACAGTTATAAAACCGTTCATAGAAATTACAAGAAATTAATTAACATATTTTCCTTATTTTTATAAATATACTACTCCCGAATGCGTCAATAATACTAATCATTTAAAAGTAAGAGGTGTTTTATGAAAAAAATTTTGCTTCCCGTTATCATTATATTTTTTAGTCTGCAGATTGCAGCACAGGTTAACGCTAGACTTTTTCAATTCCCCGATGTTTCCGAAACTCAAATAACTTTTGTTTATGCAGGAGATATCTGGGTAGTCTCAAAAGATGGCGGAACCGCTCAAAGATTAAGTTCCCCCAAAGGGAATGAACTGCTGCCTAAATTTTCCCCCGACGGAAAAACCATAGCTTTTACGGGTAATTACAACGGCAATAATGATATTTATACAATCCCCGCAAACGGCGGGCTTCCCGTCCGTGTTACTAATCATCCCTCCACCGACAGAATGCTTGCCTGGTATCCAGGCGGGAATAGTATCCTTTTTGCTTCTTCGCGTAAAAGCGGAAGACAAAGATTCAACCAGCTTTATAAAATATCAAAAGAAGGCGGATTGCCCGAAAAACTGCCCGTACCTTACGGCGAGTTCGGTGAAATATCCAAAGACGGCAAGTGGCTCGCATTTACAAAACGAACAAGATTATTCAGAACTTGGAAAAGATACCGCGGCGGTACGGCACCGAATATTTGGATTTTTAATTTGGAAGATTATTCCTCACGGAATATTACTAACAACGATGCCAACAATGAACTGCCGATGTGGGCAGGCGATAACATCTACTATTTATCCGATAACGGACCCGCCGAAAGATTCAACATCTGGGTTTATAACTTAAACAGTAAATCAAACAAACAAGTTACATTTTTCAAAGAATTCGATATTCATTTTCCCTCCATCGGTCCCGGCAATATAGTTTTTGAAGCCGGCGGAAAAATGTACCTGTTAAATCTAAAATCACAAAAATATGCGGAAGTAAAAATAAAAGTTGTTACCGATGAAATTTCTCTTCTTCCGAAAAAGAAAAAAGTTTCCGCTTATACTCAAAACGCTTCGATTGCATATAACGGTAAAAGAGTTATTGTTGAAGCAAGGGGCGATTTATTTTCGCTTCCCGCCAAACACGGTCCCGTTATTGATTTGACGCAAACATCCGGAATAGCCGAACGCTATCCTGCCTGGTCACCCGACGGTAAATATCTTGCTTATTGGAGCGACAAAACGGGTGAGTACGAATTAACCGTAAAAGATTTTACGAAAAACGGTTTTGAAAAAACTTTAACCAAATACGGACCCGGTTTCAGGTATAATATTTTCTGGTCACCCGACAGCAAAAAATTGGCATTCATTGAAAAATCGATGGTAATAAAAGTTTATAATTTTACAACAAACAAAACCACTACGGCTGACAAAGGTTTGTATATGTATGAAGGCGATCTTAAGAATTTCCGCGTTAGCTGGTCATCCGACAGCCGTTATGTTGCATACTCAAGAGGCGTAGATAATCGGAACAATGCCGTTTTTATTTTTGATACGCAAAGCAAAAAGAAACATCAAGTTACTACCGGTTATTACTCCGATTATGATCCTGCTTTTGACCCGGAAGGAAAATATCTGTACTTTTTAACTTCGCGCACTTTCCGTCCGCTTTACAGCAGCTTTGAAAATACCTGGATTTATACAAACTCATCAACAATTGCCGCTGTTCCGCTGACAGAAGAAATAGCTTCTCCGCTTTCAACAAGGAACGATGAAGTAAAACCGAAAGAGGAAAAAAAGAAAGATAAAAAGAATGATAAAAAAGATTCGAAGAAAAAAGATAAAGCTAAAATAAAACCTGTAAAAATTGATTTTAACGGGTTCGAAAACAGAATAGTTTCACTTCCGCCCAAAGCCGGACGTTACGGAAAATTAAGTGCCCTTAAGGGAAAAATAATTTACCAGAAATATCCCAACAACGGTTCTTCCGAAAAGAAGATAGACCTTGTTTATTACGACTTAAAAGACAGAAAAGAAAAAATAATTATTAAAGATATTAATTCTTATCAGCTTTCCGCCGACGGTAAAAAGATACTTGTCGTAAAAGGCGGGAAAAATCCGAGAGCTTCCGTAATTGACGTAAAACCGAATCAAAAAATGAAAGATATGCTTCCGTTAAATCAAATGGTAATGACCATAAATCCGAAAGAGGAATGGAAACAGATTTTTACCGACGCCTGGAGATTGGAAAGAGATTATTTCTACGATCCGAACATGCACGGCGTTGATTGGGAAGCCGTGAGAGAAAAATACTCTAAATTACTCGATGATGTTGTAACCCGTTCCGATTTGAATTTTGTGATTGGCGAACTTATTGGAGAAATAAGTTCTTCGCATACATACAGGTACGGAGGAGACCTTGAACGAGGAAGCAGAGAAAATACCGGACTCTTGGGAGTTGATTGGACTGTAAATAACGGCGCTTATCAAATTAAAAAAATAATTAGAGGTGCTTCTTGGGACGATAATGTCCGCTCACCGCTTGCAGAACCCGGATTAAAAGTAAAAGCAGGCGATTACATACTTGCAGTGAACGATATTCCACTTAACACGGAGAAAGAACCGTACTCGGCTTTTCAAGGTTTGGCAGGGAAGACGGTAAAATTAACGGTTAACGCAAAACCCGATTATAAAGGTGCAAAAACGATCTACGTGAAAACGCTTAGGTCCGAAAGCCGTTTGCGTCACCTTGCGTGGATAGAAGCTAACAGGAAATATGTTGAAAAGAAAAGCGGCGGAAAAATAGGTTATGTTTATGTCCGCAGTACCGGGTTGGACGGACAATCAGAATTGGTAAGACAATTTCTTGCCCAGGTGGACAAAGCCGGATTAATAATAGACGAACGCTTCAACAGCGGCGGGCAGATACCCGACAGATTTATAGAACTGCTCGATAGAAAACCGCTCGCGTTTTGGGCTGTTAGAGACGGTAAAAATTGGCAGTGGCCTCCGACGGCAAATTTCGGTCCGAAAGCAATGCTTATAAACGGCTGGAGCGGCTCGGGCGGAGATGCATTCCCCGATTATTTCCGAAAAAGAAAATTAGGTCCTTTGGTCGGAATGAGAACTTGGGGCGGACTCATCGGTTACACGGGAGTACCAACTTTAATTGACGGCGGCGGTGTAACAGTCCCTACTTTCAGAATGTACGATCCCGACGGTAAATGGTTTAGGGAAGGGTACGGTGTTGCCCCCGATATAAAAGTTATGGATGATCCTACTTTAATGGCAAAGGGAGGACACCCGCAATTGGATGCTGCAATAAATTATGTTTTGGAACAGATAAAGAAAAATCCTAATCCCGAACCTAAACAGCCTCCTTACGAGAAGAGGTAAAACTTTTTTCCTGATTCAGGATTCCCGGAATTTTCGCCCGTCAGGGACGGCAAAGCAGAAAATTTCGGGAGTCTCTAATATAAAATGACAGTAAGAATATAATTTTGAGTTTTCTTGTAGAGCAAAAGTTAGCTTTCCAATAAAAACGAATCGGTAATTCTCTCTATCATTTGCTATGGTTTTAAATAGTTATAAGACATACTAATAAAAATTAGTTACTTCTCTCTGCAATAGTGTCGAGGCTGTCTAAAAGGGTAATTTTTGGTTAATCCAATATCCCGGCTGGCAGGTTCAATCGTTGGATTTAAGCAAAAAAAGAAATTTATTTTAACCGTTTTACTTGCGCGCCTTGGGCGTAACGATTTTCCGTACTTTTGAGACAGCCTCTTTTATTTTGTTTACCAAAATGTCGCTCCTGCCTGCCGCAGGCAAGCCTACGGAGCTATTAATATTATTCCTTACTCTTATGCAGCCGAAATACTACAGAATTATTGAGACACACCTTCAATGTATAATACTAATTGTTTTCTTTTGGTATTTATCATAAAAAATGAATAAAAGTATTTTGCTTAATCAAAGTATTCGTATGCCTGTTCGATAAGGCATATGGCATAGTCAATATCTTCTTGTGAATTAATTGTAAAACATTTGTCAAAAGTCCAAGCGGGAGTCCTTTCAATGTTTTTAGTTATATTTTTCTCATCAATAAATTTACCCTTGTCTACTTTCATGTGTATCTCAAGAGCATCCTTCAATACTTTTACTGTGCAAAAGTTTTTCAAAGCCGAAATCTGGAAAGTAGCCCATTTTTTCCTATTAACTTTTTTTACGTTTGGCGCTATACAGCATATGCGATTACTTAACTCATCAAATAAATATTTTAAATCTTCCGCCGAATCCCGAAGGAGTTCCTCGCGGGGAACAGTTGTCCATTTGAAAGACCACTTTTTAGCTTCTTTCTCAAGTTCATCCTTAGTGAAGGCTCTAAAAGAGTGAATATGGTCTTCGGAAAGGCAATTATCTTTAGTATAGGTTTGAAATGGTATGGTTTTCACTTCGGTCTGTTTGGACAAGTAATTTACAACTTCCATCAGTTGGTTAGTCTGTTTATTTGGATCACCAATATCATCTATTATGATAACGATACCTCGATTTTTTACAATCGACTCAATTTCGTTTCTTTGCAGATTATAATTCTCCGGTAATTCATTTTGGAACATTTCCACAAGCGTATCTATTGAATCTCTATTTTCCAATGCCATGATAAAGGTTGCAATTTGAGGAAGAATATGCCGACACAAATCGTGTCTTATTAATTCAACTTCGATAACATACAATTTCCTTTTTCTGAAATCTATAACATAACCGTCAGGAATGGTTCCCAAGCCTGTTTTACTTTTGATTTTCATCTTTATATTAAAATATTGGCTGTCTTTACCAAATATTTCGGATGAATGTTCGGCTATCATATCATCCAATTCTTTCTCATCTTTATATTTATAAAGACTGTATTGCCCCGTATTAGTAAGAATTACTTGCATATCTTCGTGGTTTTCTTTCAATTTTCTCCTCCAAAATAATATAAATGTTATATTCTATTATTGCTTTATTAAAAGTCTGCAGTCAAAGCAGCCAATGAATTGGCGTGCGGGAAATCGGTAAATCCGAGAACAAAACTGCGGGTTTCTTTTTTGTCGTTTACCGGTTCGGTAGTATTTTCTTTTTTGCAGGAAGTGAATAACCCCAACGCGGTAATGAACATAAAAACGACAAGAATGTTTTTCATAGAAATTTCAGCTAATATTTGTACTAATCGACTTAAAGTTTAATCGACCATAATAAAAAAACGGAAGATTATTTTTAGAAATAAATGCTTATACCAAATAAAACACCCGAACCTAACGAAGTTCCCGATGATGTTTGTGTATGAGTCGGATCATCAATATTATTTGTTGAAGATTTCGATTCAGATTTTCCCCACGTATAAGAACCCGTTAATATGTATTCACTGTGAATACCTATTTTATCGGTAACTTTCCACTCTACTCCCAGAGTTCCGCGAATTCCTATATTTGTAAATCGAGAATTTGTTTCTCTATTGTTTTTACTGCCATTTGTATTATTTGTTAACTTACTGTAATTCTTGCCGTAGGTAAAGACCAAACCTGTTCCGCCGAACATATTAATATCTTCACTTTTAATTAATGTCCATAAATAATCCGCTCCCATACCTAAAGAATAATTCCGTAATTCTCTATCGGAGGTTGAATTACTTCCACTTATTTTATCTTCTTGATTGTTTGTTAAAATTCTTGGGGATAAAAACAATCTTAACTGTTGAGTTTCATTAATAATTTTTTTTACCGCAATTTCCCCATTGAAACTATCCAATCTGAAATTGTCCGCAATTCCAAATGAAATGGCATAATTGTTCTGTTTTTCAGAACTATTTTGTGAGAAAATCGGTGAGCTTATAATTAAACTTATTATTATTATAAGAAATGATTTCATAATATTTGTCCCTCCTATTTTGGCTTGTTTTAATTTATTGCCGGCAAGATTGTCCGTTTGAAATAAATCTATTAATTATAAAATTAAATTAATGGACAAACTATTGCAAGTTGAAAAGTTCGGTTTGGAAAATTAAATGTTTGATTCATCAATATTAGATCCCAAAGTTAAAATATTATTTTTTTACTTCTTCTTTTTCGATTTGCATTTTTCACATTAACAATTTTCATATATCACTTCATAGCCGTAATCAACTGTAAGTTCTTCGCCTGCTTTTATGTTTCTGTAAGCAATTAAAGAAAATGATTTTCGTCTCGTTCAATAATATCGCAGTTAAAATTACAGTTACGGTTTATGTATTTGCTTGGGTGTCACGGACCACGTCGTGACACTATTACAAGGCTGAGACAACGTCAGTCTAAGAATCTAACTATTATCCTGCTGCTATTTCAGCATTGACTTTTTTTGCCGAATTGTTTGCGTCAACCATACCCCAAATCCACAATATTGGAGTAGTGATGAAACCAATTACTATTATCATCAATGCAAAGGATATTCCATACAAAATAATGAAAATAATACCTTTGCCAATTTGCCCATTGTAAATCTGGCCAAGTCCCATAAAGAAAAAGGATAATATAGTAGCCACACTTGGGTTTTTGTAGAATTTTGGAGGTTGATTATCAGACATAACATTGTCTCCTTTTTTAAGGTTATTGTTGGTAAATGGAATCATTATAAAATTCCAATTTTAAAATAAGACATACCACACCAATCTATTCCATAGTAAATATTGGTTTTTATTTTTTAAAATAATATTCATATTAAAAAACTATGGCTAACATATTATTAACATGTAATCATAGTTAGTGTTTTAAAAAATATTTTATAGAGATTAAAGAATATTTGGAGTGAATTTAAACCCCCATATTATTTGCAATTATTAATTTAATTCATTTATGATGTAAAACAAAGTTTAAAGTTACATTCGTCTGCCTGCCTTGCCGGCAGGCAGACGTCCATCAACTGACGGACTTCCGCCTTCGCTCTTTGAGCTTCTGCGGACAAGTCGCCGGACAGTTGTAAGTTGCAGGTTAGAAAGTTAAGATGCCTTGCGGTAGAAAGGCGTTCCGGGATTCAGAGATGTTGAGTAAACCACAACATTGTTAAAATAGCGAGAGTAATATTTTAGCCGGATAAATTCTTTGTATTGTGAGGACGGACAAAAGTCCGGTTACAAATCTTTATAAAAACAGCCGCCGGTAATTATGTAAAGTAACGGAGTTTTAATACGCATTTAATTCTTGAAAATATATAGCGTATTTGCTATATTTGTTTTATGAAATTTGAAATAGAATTTTATAAACAAGGGAACAAAAATCCAATTTCTGATTTTATTCTTTCTCTGGATGAAAAGCTTCAATTAAACATTTTCGCTTTACTTAAAAAATTGGAAGTTGACCCTTTTACGCTTGGTTCAATGTCCCAAAAAATAAAAGGAGTAAAAAATCTTTTTGAGTTGCGGATTAAAGGTAAATATATCATAGTTAGGCTATTCTATTGTTACAGGAAAAAAAGAATAATAATTATTTTGCATGGATTTGTTAAAAAATCCCGCAAGACACCAAAGAAAGAATTAGACATTGCAATTAAAAGAAAAAAGGAAGTTGAAAATGAATGATTTAGAAAAATTAGAGAGAAAGTTAAGAAAACAGATAAAAGACTTTGACAAAAAATATTCTGCCGCAAAAACACGCTTAGAATTTGCTATCCAAATTGCTAATGAACGTGAAAAAGCCGGTCTATCTCAAAAAGATCTTGCCCTAAAGTTAAAAACTACTCAATCGGTTATATCACGTATTGAAAATGGGAAACAGAATATATCCATAGATATGCTTCAAAAAATTGCTAATGCTTTAGGGAAAAAATCAGTTAATATCTCTTTTGTCTAAAGTTGATTTGGGTGTCACGCCTGCCCCGTTTTTTTCGGGGCTCACTCCGTGTCACCATTACAAGCCTGCCCGCAAATTATATTTCAATCTCTTTAGGATCGGTTTCCAACTCAACAACTCTCCACTCATTTTCTTCAATGTCAAAATCGGTAATTTTTTCTATGGGTACCTTCAAATATTTACCTTCGGCAGTAACAGCTGCATCACCGTTCGGTAAAATTATCTCTCCGGTTCCTTCAAACATTCTGCTGTTTTCGTTTGTAATTCTTCCAATAACCTTTAATTGTTGATTTAGAGGAATCGGCTTTTTGAATCTCAATTTTAATTCTATTGTAACACCCCAAACTTCGGAATCGTATTTATTTAAAATTGCTCTTCCAATTGTTTCATCAAGAATGGCAGAAGCAATACCGCCGTGGAGTCTGCCCGGATAACTTTGATGTTCTTCTTTGGGAGTGAATTGAGCAATGAGTTCTTTGTCTTCGGTTACATAAAAATGAGCGTGAATGCCAAAATTATTTTTCAGTCCGCAAACAAAGCAAAGTTTTGAATTGTGCTGTTTACCTTTGATTTTATGGATCATATAAATCTCCAGAAGTATTTATTAAATTAATTTCCTTTTTTATTTGTGTCTATTAATTTAGTCTATTTAGGAATAAAACAAAGTATTAAGTTGTATCCGACTTCGTCCGTTGACTAACGGTCTTCCGCCTTCGCTCTTCGAGCTTCTGCGGACAAGTCGTCGAACAGGTTCGTCTTTACTAAATTTTTTACTTAGTATGACAATTCGCCGCAAGAGATGGCCGGCAGCTGACTGAGGAAGCGAGCATAATTTAATTTCCTATCATCAGTCCGATAAACAAAATTAATAATTATTGCATATATTTGTGATATGAGAAAGAACATCCACATAATAATTTTATCTTTACTTTTTTCGATAGTGCTTTGGGTGTCGATAACCCTTTCAAACGATTATTACACAACGTATAATTTTCCGCTGACGCTTGTTAATTTTCCGGATGGGTATTCATCCGGAGTTAAAGTGCCAAAAGAAGTATCGGTTAAATTAAAAGGACAGGGCTGGAAGCTTTTTAAGTTAAATTTAGGTTCACGTTCTAATTATAAAGTATCGGTGGGAAAGGGAAGGGGTAAAAAAGTTCTTAACCTGTCTACGTTTATGGGTGAAAACCAATGGCTTTCTTCCGATGTGGAAGTAATTAACATCCAACCGAAATCCATAACAATAAATGTGGAAAGAACGACGACCAAAAAATTAGTAGTAGTTCCCATAGTTAAACTTGGTTTTAAGCCGGGATACGGATTGGCAACATCAATTAAAATTTCACCCGATAGCGTTGAAGTTACAGGCCCTAGAAGTGTTATGCACAGGTTAAATTCTATTCCAACCAACGAATTTGTTTTGAACGATTTGGATGAATCTACGGAAAAAGAAATTAGGCTGATGGATATTCAGGGCGTTAGTTATTCCAAAGATAAAATAAAATTATCTTTGGATGTACAAAAAATTGTTGAAAAAAACATTGAAAATCTTAGTGTTGAAGTTACAGGCGTACCCAAAAACCGCGAAGTAGTATTGCTCCCCAATAAAATTAATCTTAGCATAAGAGGTGGTATAGATGTACTTGGTAAATTGTCTAACGATCAGTTCAAAGCTTCCGTAAGTTACAGGGTTATAATTCGAGATACTTCAGGAAGCGTTAGCCCTAAAATAATTTTACCGGAAAATACTACTTTGCTTTACACACAACCTGAAAGAATACAATACGTAATTAAAAAATACAGATAACACAAAAGGGACGAACAATTAATGTTTATAACATTCGAGGGAATAGATTTCTGCGGTAAGTCAACTCAAATTGACATTCTTAAACAACATCTTATTTCTGAAAATAAAAAAGTTGAAATTATACGAGAACCCGGAGGTACGATAATTTCGGAAAAAATAAGAGAACTGCTGCTTTCAAAAAACCATAACGAAATGTTTATGGAATCAGAAATATTTCTTTTTTCCGCCAGCAGGGCTCAGTTGGTCAGGGAAAAAATTCAACCTATGCTTGATGAAGGATATTATGTGCTTTCGGACCGATTCCACGATTCGACAACGGCTTATCAAGGTTACGGAAGGGGTGTTGAGTTAGAAACGGTAAATAAGATAAATACCCTTGCTATTGACGGAACAATTCCCGACTTAACGTTTATAATCGATATACCGGTTGATGTAGCCGAATCGAGAAAAATGGAAAAAGAAAAAGAACAGTTGGACCGACTTGAAATGTTAGACACCGAATTTTTTAACCGCGTAAGAGAAGGTTATTTAACAATGGCACGTAAAAGCGAAAGATTCAGAATTATTAACGGCGTTTTGAGCATTGAAAGCATCAGCAAAAAAATATTTAATGAAGTGAAAAACTTGGAGGAAAAACAGTTAGCATGAACAGAAAAAAAATTAAACTAATAATATTTTCATTTTTTATACTCATATTTATTACGGGATTTGTTTTTGTAACCGATAAATATTTTGAGATATCAAAAAATATTGATTTGTTTAGCAAGGTATATAAAGAAGTTTCCTTTAATTATGTTGAAGATATCGATCCCGCACAATTTATGAGAGCCGGCATTAACGGAATGCTCAACTCGTTGGATCCTTATACAATTTTTATTGACGAAAATAAAAAAGACGACTACGACTTGCTTACAAAAGGCAAATACGGCGGAATAGGTGTCTCTATCGGCGTAAGGGGTGATAAGGTTACAATTATCGATGTATTCGACGGATACTCTTCACAGAGGCAGGGTCTGCGCGTAGGCGATGTATTAATTGAAGCAGGCGGAACTAAAATTACTCCGGAAAATGTCGATTTCATTTCTTCGCTTGTAAAAGGTGCACCCGGTACAACGGTAAATATAAAAGTACAGCGCAACGGAGATAAGGATACGTTAAGTTTTAATCTTATAAGAGAAGAAGTGATCGTTAAAAGTCTCTTGTATGCAGATTTTTTCCCGGAAGGTTCCAACAATGTTTATTTAAAATTAAGCAACTTCAGCCGTTCTGCATCCGACGAAATAAGGAGAGCTTTGAAAAACCTGCAGAAGAAAAAACCTGTTAAGTCAATTGTGCTGGATTTACGCGGTAATCCGGGCGGACTTTTGGACGTTGCAGTAAATATATGCGATGATCTGCTTCCGAAAGGAAACTTAATAGTATCCACTTTGGGAAGAGAAAAAACAAATGAAAAAAAATATTATTCGCTTCACAAGCCTTTGATCGAAAATGCAAAGATTATTGTTTTGATAAACGGCGGAAGCGCCTCCGCATCCGAAATTGTAGCAGGTGCTCTTCAGGACCACGATAAAGCGGTGATAGTAGGTACAAAATCATTCGGTAAAGGATTGGTGCAGACAATAACTCCGCTTAGTTACAATACTTCCGTAAAAATTACTACTGCAAAATACTACACACCAAGCGGAAGGAGCATCCAAAGAATAGATTACACTAAGGACAACAAAGTGATCGCGATAAAAGATTCGATAGTAAAAGCGTCCTTTAAAACCGATAATAAAAGAACGGTTTACAGCGGCGGCGGAATAAATCCGGATACAACCGTAATCAGAAAAAAAATATCGGAAATTACAAAAGCTCTTCTTGCCAAGGGTATGTTCTTTACGTTTGCGGATCGTTATTATTATGCAAACCGGAAAATTAAGTTTTCTAAATTAAACGATAAAACAATTCTTAAAGAATTTAAAAATTATTTATCATCTAACAGTTTTAGCTATAAATCCAAAAGCGAAAAAGAGTTAAATGAACTTATAGCAAGCTTAAAAGAAAAAGCCGGGTATAAAACTGTTGTCGGCAAGCTGAATGGAATTAAAAAAGAAATGGACGAACTGCATAAGTCGGAAATAGACAACAATAGAACAAATATTTTGAATCAACTGAAAAGTGAACTTGCTTCAAGATACAAAGGCGCCGAAGGCAGGATAGAGGAATTGCTGAAAAACGATAATCAGTTTCAGTTTGCTTTTAAGCTGACTATGAACAATAGACTGTATAAAAAACTTTTGCGCAATAAGTAGGTAATTTGTGTGTCATTCCGAACTTGTTCCGGAATCTCGGTACAGCTAAAATTGAAGAAATAGATGCTGAAACAATCCGTCAGCTGACGGACAGCATGACGGATGTGTCATTCCGAATTATT
>CAZAOG010000009.1:0-50508 GCA_964486645.1 uncultured Ignavibacteriaceae bacterium
TCATAGATTCTGAAATCCGGCAGCTGCCGGATCAGAATGACTGTTCTGCAACACACCCTTTAGGTCGTGGCTATTTCCGTCAGTTGACGGATAATATTTTGTGTAAGGTGAGTTAATAATATACTAAATGATAAATATCATGCAATAAAAATATTTTTAACGGAGTGTAACCTTTATTTAAAGTATTTTGTCTTAACGTGTAGAAGATGAAATCATATAAAAATAAAGGAGAATAAAAATGAATGAAGGTATTTTGGCAATATTTATTCCGATAATATTAATTTTAGTTATCGGTGTTGTTATTGTGGCATATTACTATTTGCGTTCCCGTGAAAGACAAATGCTTATTGAAAAGGGATTGGATGTCGAATCAATAAAAGAGTTTTTTAATAGAAAAAGATCCGAAAGAAGTTCTTATAACTTGTTGAAAATCGGAATTATTTCGGTGGCATTTGGTATCGGGCTTGGTTTGGGAATCGGATTAGGCGACAGAGGTCCCGAAACTGATTTTTGGATTCCGTTAAGTCTTTTCGTCTTTACGGGTGCGGGTTTTATAGTTGCAAATATTGTGGGAAATAAATTGGACGAACAGGATAAACTGAATAAAGGTTAAACTTACAGTTAGACTAAAAACAAAAACCCAATACACCCGCCTTTTCCGGTACGAAGTACGCCGGACAGACAGCCGGTTGATTGGGTTTTTTAATTTATATTTTCAAGGATGAGGTAAAAGAAAAAAATTAGGAAAATCAAAGAACATATACCAACGATTAACCAATTTAACCATTTCAGTCTAAATGACATCACTATTTCTTTACTCAATTTCTCATATCTTATATGAGTTACCGAAAGCAGGTTTACAACTACGGCTGCTAAAGGTCCGAACAAAAGAAGTATGCGAATAATCCAATTAATTATTGAATTGTCCCCATATTGCCTGTCCAAATCCCCAATCCATTGGTAAACGGATGTAAAAAGCCATAAATCGATGTTCAAATAATGTTTGAGCATAACCCCGCTTAAGAATAGGAAAGGTAATATTAACAAAATTACTCCTGCAATAGCGGACTTCTTGGTGTTAAGCAGAGTCATTCTAAATTCTCTTTGGTGCTGACTAACATCAATGGTCGGGAGTTCTAAATTTTCCATAATTTCCTCAATTTCTTTTTTTGTTTTCATACTCATATAATCCAACAGGTTGAAAAAGGTTGCATTAAATCTTTTCCCTTATCATTGAGATGCCTCCGGAAAGTAATGATTTTATCGTACCTTCCTTTTTATTTAAGATAACACTTATTTCTTTGATTTTTAATCTTTCAAAATATTTAAGGATTATTACTTCTTGGTATTTGAAGGGAATTTTTTCAAGTACCGCCTGAACTTTCTTGAATTGTTCGTGCTTTTCCATTTCAAGCTCGGCATTTGATTTTTCCTCTTCCAACTTTTCAATATTCGTGTAAATTAAATATTCACGGTAAATCTCGTTGAGCAATCTCGGTTTATACTTTTTAGAACGATAATACAGGTTTATTTCATTAGTAGTAATCCGGTAAAGCCAGCTTATAATGTGAATACCTTTCCAAGTAAATTTGTGAATATTCAAATATGCCTTAAGAAAAGTTTCCGAAGTTATGTCTTTTGATGCATCAAAATCTCCCGTCCTTCGGTAACAGTAGTTGAATATGGTCGTATAATGTTGATTATATATTTTTTCAAAAAGGGCAGGGCTTTTTTTGATTTCTTTTATAAGTTGTTCTTCGCTCAAATGTTTTTTATAGTATAATACAAAAGTATTGAAATAGTTGCATTATTAATTTTGTTAACGTTTGGTGTATTGTTTTTTTTATGAGCGAAATTTTTTTAGATGCACTTGCCAATTGAATTTTAGAGAGTTAAAAACAGAAAATACTTCCGAAAGGATAAAAATAAAGACCCATTCGGCATATATGGAATGGGTCTTAATTTATTTGATGATTAAAGTAAATTATTCTTGTTCGGAAAGCCAGCGTTCGGCATCAATTGCAGCCATGCAGCCCGTACCTGCTGCGGTAATAGCTTGTCTGTAATACTTATCGGCTACATCCCCTGCCGCGAATACACCTTCGATGTTAGTTTTTGTCGAACCCGGTTGAACAATAAGATAACCGGTTTCATCCATATCCAAAACACCTTTGAACAAATCGGTATTCGGCTTATGACCGATTGCAATAAATAAGCCGTCGGCTTCAACCGTTTCCGTTGAATGGTCAAGAGTATTTTCCAAAACAACTCCGGTCATTACTTTCCTGCCGTTCACTTCCTTACCGATTACTTCTTTAACCGTTTTATTCAATTCAAATTTAATCTTTGGATTTTTCTTTGCTCTGTCCAGCATTATCTGCGAAGCCCTGAAACCTTCCCTTCTGTGAATTACGGTAACTTCCGACGCGTGTTTTGTAAGATAGGTTGCTTCCTCCATTGCGGTATCACCGCCGCCGACGACCAATACTTTCTGGTCTTTGAAGAAAAATCCGTCACAGGTGGCACAAGCCGAAACGCCGAACCCCATATATTCGCTTTCGCTTTCCAAACCCAGTAACTTGGCAGATGCTCCGGTAGAAATAATTACGGCATCGGCTGTGTACTTTTCTTTTTCGTAAGTTTCCAATTTGAAAGGTCTGGATGAAAAATCCACCATCGTTATTTCTTTAAATATTGATTTGGCTCCTACACGATGAGCCTGTTTCCTCATAATATCCATCAGCTCCGGTCCCTGTATTCCCTCTACAAAACCGGGATAATTCTCGACTTCGGTAGTTATTGTTAACTGTCCGCCGGGCTGCATTCCTTCAAAAATTACCGGTTCTAAATTTGCTCTTGCCGTGTATAAAGCCGCCGTTAAACCCGCAGGACCCGAACCTATTATTACTACTTTATGATGATTGTCTGACATTTTTTCTCCGAATTATTCTGTTAAAAATTTTGTTTTAATTATAAACTTACCTGCTCTATAAAAATATATTATTTAGTTTAATAATATCAAATCACTTAATTTAAAACCAAAAAACTTGAATTCATTTAATTATTCTTTTTAGATTCGGTACATAAATTAGATTCAATTATTCAAAATCAGTTTCAAGTACTTTATCTTTTAAATGAAGGGCGTTTCTTTTTAGTCCCTTTAGTTTTGCCCTTTTTACAGGACTGTTTTCAAATCTGCGTTTGAACTCGTTTTGTTCCATTTTTAGTATTTTATCAAGTTTTATTTCTTTATTTCCGCCTGCCGGATAAAAATTCTTCTCAGAAGTTACCTTTGAAAATTTAATATTCCAAGGACAAACATCTTGACACACATCACATCCGAAAAGCCAATTGTCAAACTTACCCGAAAAAGAGTCGGGTATTTCCCCTTTGTTTTCTATGGTTAAATACGAGATACATTTGTTCGAATCTATAATATACGGTTCAACTATTGCCTGTGTGGGACACGCATCGATACAAGCCGTGCAGGTACCGCACAAATCTTCAATCGGTTCGTTGTACTCAAATTCATAATTTGTTATTATAGTCGATAAAAAGATCCAGCTTCCGAATTCTTTATTTATAATATTTGAATTTTTAGCCAGCCATCCCAATCCGGATTTATTTGCCCAAACTTTATCCATTACGGGTCCAGTATCCACATAAGATTTACATTCAAAATTCGGATCTGTTTTTTTTAGCCGGGTTTCAAGTTCTTCCAATTTTTCCCAAATAATCAGATGATAATCTTTTCCCCAAGCATACCTTGAAACCTTTCCGCACTCGTCATCACCGGAATAATTCTCCTCGGTAAAATAGTTTGTCCCGAGGGAAATAACACTTTTTACATCCGGCAAAATGTATGCTATGTTTTCCCTTTTTTCAATATTTCTTTCCATATAGCTCATTCCTGCTTGATAACCGGATGCAAGCCATTCCTTAAGGAATTTTGTTTCCTCATAAAGAACTTCGGCTTTTGCAAATCCTACCAAATCAAAGCCCAGGGCAGCAGCTTCTTCCAATACTATTTCGTTTGTAAGTTTCACCAGTTTGTTTTTTTATCTTCAGCTTTTATGTATATAAAATCGTTTATTAATTTCACGGGATAACTAATTAACCCGTTTCTTCCGTCCGGCATCTTTCCGTCTTTGAGTTGAAATTTCCAGCCGTGCGCCGGACAAACCACACAACCGTCCTCAATAAATCCGTCGTAAATTAATGCAGTATGTTGATGCGGGCAAATATTATTTAAAGCAAATATTTTTCCATCTACCTTGAACAGAGCAAGGTCAACATCGTTAACGACAAATCTTCTGCCTTCATTATTATTTAATTTATTTACGGCACAAACTTTTGAAAATCCGTCTGTATTCATTTCAATCAATACTCTCAAATATCTCGTCAAACATTATCCCTTTATCGGATGATTTAACAGTTGCATAAGCATATTGGGGATCGTGTTCAAAGAACAATTTCCAATTTTCTTCAACGGCTTTATTTAGAATGTATTTTTTCTCTTGCAAAGTAATCAAAGGCTGAAGGTCATACCCCATAATATATGGAAGTCTGATGTGTGAATAAGTGGGAAACAAATCACAACAATAAAGCAGAGTATTTGAAGAATCGGATATTTTTATAAGTTGTTGAGCAAATGTATGCCCGTTTACGGTTACAAATTCAATCTCTTCATCAAAATCGGAGTTTCCGTCAATTAACTTTAACACTCCTTCTTCAGCCAAAGGTACAAAATTATCTTTAATATAACTTCCTTTATCTCTGTTTGTGGGATTTAATCCCCATTCAAAATTTTTCTTTTGAACGTGATAAACGGCATTGGGAAATGCAGGTGCCAACTTACCTTCTTCAATTATTGTTGTTCCTCCAGCGTGATCGAAATGCAGATGAGTGAGAATAACATCGGTGATATCTTCGGGTTTTATATTTTCGGTTAACAACGATTTGAAGAGCGAGTTTTGAGCTTGGTCTATAGCATAAATCCTTTTGGATTTTTCATCCCATTTATCACCCATTCCCGTATCAATTAAAATTTTCTTTTTATCGGACTCAATCAGCAAAAGTCTTGTGGAAAGTTTTATCCTGTTTGATTCGTCCGCCGGATTATTTTTATTCCAAAGCGGTTTGGGTATTATCCCGAACATTGCACCTCCGTCAAGTGCAAAAAAGCCTGCGTTAATAATTTTTATTTTGTATTTACCGATATTCATTTAATTTATATTTTTTATTTGTTACAAAAAACTAAATTACTGAAGATTTTTAACATTTAAAAGAATTGAGATATAAATCAGCCGTTCGGGAGTAAAATAATTTCAGATTTAGAATAGATGAATCGGTTGATGAGTCAGAAGAGTTATAGCTTTTAAAAAAAAGGACATCATAATGATGTCCTTGAATTTTCCCCATTTACAAAGATTCAGCGACCGATAGCGTTTGGCTGTTGTTTGTTATCTAATTATGTCTCTGCATCTTCTTGTCGGTTTGGGTCGGGTTTACTACATCCACTTGACAAACATCAATACATCGAAGTTCATCAGTGGAATTTCTGGCATTTATTTCCGTAAGCTCCGCAGTTAATGCACACGGAAATCACCGTTATTATTTTTTAATTCACCTAATTAAAACCAACATTATTTAATTCTTTTAATAAAAAGAAAATAACGTGCCAAACTAAAACAGATTGTATTTTCCTTAATTTTTATTAAAAATGACAGATAATTATGCATGAAATTTTATTAAAATTGATATTTGTTCTTTAATGTGGGAAGATTTTCTCAAAAGAAAGGAATAAAAAAAGGGATATCAGAAATATCCCTTTGTTAAATAATAATGGTTTAAATTAAAAAAATTATCTTCCTATACCATCAAGATAATCTTTTCTTTTCAACAATGTTTCTTCGTCTTCTTCGTGATTCGGGTCCGGCAGACAGCAATCAACAGGACAAACGGCGGCACATTGCGGTTCATCGTGAAATCCTTTGCATTCTGTACATTTATCAGGTACGATGTAGAAAAAATCAGCAGAGTAAAAACCTTCTGCACCGCTCGGGGCAGCATCTCCTTCGCCATAAGTTTTTCCGGCTAGTTCCCAATCTACTCCGCCTTCATAAATTGCGGTATTGGGGCATTCAGGCTCGCAAGCACCACAATTGATACATTCTTCAGTAATATATATAGCCATTTACTATATCTCCTATATTAAAAATTAACAGTTCAATTTTTTTTAAAATGTTAATAACAAAGGTAACTTTTCATTTATTAAACATCAATAGAATCAACGAGGATTTTAAATAGTTACCAGCTTCCGCTTGCACCGCCGCCTCCGAACGAACCGCCGCCGCCCGAGAAACCGCCGAAGCCGCCTCCACCGCCGCCGAAAGATCCGCCGCCGAAGCCGCCGCCCCAGAAAATGGCGCCTCTCCGGTGACCTCTTCTTCTAAAGAAAGAAGAGAAAAAGATTATCAAAAATAATATTGTGGAAACTATACCGGAAACATTTTTTTTCTTCCCAGCTTTTTTAGGAAGTGCTTTATATTCCCCTTTAACAGCCGAAATAATTGCCGTTATTCCTTTGTAAACTCCGGAAAAATAATCACCGTTTCTAAAATACGGGGTAACGGTGTTCCTAATAATCGAACTGGCAAGTGCATCGGGCAGGGCGCCTTCCAAACCGTAACCGACTTCGATTCTTATTTTCCTGTCTTTTTTTGCTACAAGAAACAAGATACCGTTATCAAATTTTTTGGTTCCTATTTTATTTTTTTCAACAACATCCATCGTATAATATTCAAGGGGATAATTATTGAGGGTGTTGATCATTAAAAAAACGATTTGATTGCTTGTTGAATCTTGAAAAGATTTAAGTTTTTGGTTTAAAATGTTTAATTCCGAATTATTAAACGTGTTAGTAAAATCATTAGCCCAATACTTTAATGTAGGTGTATCGGGCTGAGAAAAGACAGATGTTATTAATAATAAAAATGTAATTAAGGTCTTCATATAAAACTAAAATTTAACTGCGGGCGGTTTTTCCGTTCCCGGAGTTGCTTGAAAATATTGTTTCGGTGTAAAGCCGAACATCCCGGCAATTGTAGAAGCGGGGAACAATTTAATAGTTGTATTAAATTTTTGAACGGCTTGGTTGAATCTTCTTCTTTCAACTGCAATTCTGTTCTCGGTACCTTCCAACTGCGCTTGAAGCTGAAGAAAATTTTGATTGGCTTTCAAATCGGGATACCTTTCAACGGTCAGCAATAACCTGGATAACGCTCCGCTTAAAGAACCCTGCAATGCTTGAAATTTTTGAAAAGCTTGAGGATTGTTAAGAACATCTTTGGTTACGGTAAACTGGCTGACTTTAGAACGTGCTTCGGTTACGGCGGTAAGAACACCTTTTTCAAAATTTGCATAACCTTTTACGGTTTGAACAAGATTAGGTATTAAGTCCGCTCTTCTTTGGTATTGGTTTTCTACCTGGCTCCAACTTTGGGTTACCGACTCTTCAAGAGTAACCATTTTGTTGTAGGTATTTTGTCCCCACAAGTAGGTCATAACTATAAAAAGGACAAATATGCCTCCGATAATTAAGCCTATTAACATTCCTTTTTTCATTAAATAATCTCCTATAAAATAACTGATTAATTTTCTTAATTATTTTAACAGCGATCTGGCTATAACCATTTTTTGAATTTCGGATGTACCTTCATAAATTTCGGTTATTTTAGAATCGCGTAAATATCTTTCGACTTGATATTCTCTAACATAACCGTAACCGCCATGGATTTGAATTGCTTCCAGAGCGCATTCAACGGCAATTTTAGAAGAAAATAATTTTGCCATAGCGGCTTCTTTATAAAATTGTTCTCCTTTGTCCTTTATTGCACCGGCTCTAAGGGTCATCATTTTAGCAGCATCTACTTTAACCGCCATATCCGCAAGCTTAAATTGAATGGCTTGAAAATTGGAAATTTCTTTACCGAATGCTTTTCTTTCTTTTGAATATTTTACAGATGCGTTTAAAGAAGCTTCGGCTATACCTACAGCCTGTGCGGCAATTCCGATTCTTCCGCCGTTAAGAATATTCATTGCAAAATTGAAGCCTTTACCCTCTTCCCATACTATGTTTTTTGCGGGAACACGGCAATTTTCAAATGACAGCGAGCATGTGTCGGAACTGCGTATACCAAGTTTGTCTTCTTTTTTTCCCTGAGTAAACCCGGGAGTACCTTTTTCAACAACAAAAGTGGTTATTCCGTGATGTCCCTTTTCTTTATCCGTAGTAGCCATTACTACATAATAGTCAGCCGAAGTTCCGTTTGTAATCCAGTTTTTCATACCGTTAAGAACGAAATAGTCCCCGTCCCTATCGGCGGTAGTATGTTGTTTGGTTGCGTCGCTTCCGGCTTCCGGTTCCGATAAAGCAAATGCACCGAGCTTTTCGCCGGTTGAAAGTTTTGAAAGATAATTCTCTTTAATATAATCCGAGCCGTACCTTTGCAGACCGGTACAGACCAAAGAATTGTTGACGGACATTATTACGCCCACGCTTGCATCAACCTTTGATATTTCAATCATTGCAAGAATGTAGCTAATAGTGTCCATTCCGGCTCCGTTGTATTTAGGATCGACCATTATACCTAAAAATCCCAGCTCACCTAATTTTTTAACTATTTCCGTAGGAAATTCTGCGTTTATATCTCTCTCTATTGCAGACGGTGCAATTTCGGCCTGAGCAAATTCCCGAGCCGTTTGTTGAATCATTAATTGTTCTTCCGTAAAATCAAAATACATTTTTTGTGTCCAAATATTTTATATAGAATGTTTAATAAATAATAACTTACTGTATTTATAAAAATGAAAATGTAATTTACAAAATTTAAATATTATTAACATAACAACGAGCCTACATAAAATTGATTTTTAACTTGTGAATTCCTAAAATCTTATATTTGTTTTATGAATAATGAAAAAATAACGAAACAAATTCAGTTAAAAGGAATGACTTTGGAAGAGCTGGAAGCTCTTTTAGCCGGAATAAATGAAAAAAAATTCAGAGCTAAGCAAATATTTAAATGGATGTACGAAACCGGTGTATCAACATTTGACGAAATGTTAAATATTCCGAAAGAATTGAGAAGTAAATTATCGGATTCGTTTATTTTAAATACACTTACATTACATACCGACCGGGTTTCGGAAACAGACGGTACGACAAAGTTTATATTTGAAACAAACAAGAAACATAAAATTGAATCTGTAGTTATACCGGATAAAAACAGAACAACTCTTTGCTTATCTACTCAAATCGGCTGCCCGCTTGACTGCAAATTCTGTGCAACGGGACTGATGGGTTACAAACAAAATTTAACACCCGGAGAAATTTTCGATCAATTTCTTTTAACGTCAAAAATTTATGATAAACGAATTACAAATATTGTTTATATGGGAATGGGAGAGCCGCTGCTTAATTTTGAAAACACGCTGAAATCGTTAGAAATATTTAATTCGGATTTGATTTCAAATATTCATTTAAAACATATTACGGTTTCAACTTCCGGTATAGTCCCGAATATTTACAAATTGGCAGATTCGGGTCTTCAAGTTAGATTGGCGCTATCGCTTCACTCTTGTTTCAACGATATAAGGGATAAAATTATGCCTATTAACAAAAAATATCCATTAGATAAATTGATTGAAGCTTCAAAATATTATGCAAAAAAAACAGGTACAAAAATTACAATTGAATATGTAATGCTAAAAGAAATAAACGACAGAAATGAAGATGTAAAAGGTCTTTCCAAGTTATTCGGTAATTTGCCGTTAAAGATTAATATTATACCTTTCAATTCATTAAAACATATGAATCCGAAAGGTCTTTCCGCCGAGCTTGAGCCTACTTCTGACGAAGATATAAAAGCATTTATAAATAAATTAAAACACAAAAATATTCAGGTAACGTTGAGAGAAAAACAGGGAGAAGATATAGCAGCGGCTTGCGGACAGCTTGCAATAAAAGTGAATGATTGAATGGGTGTATGATTGTCTGATAAATTATAAATATTGAATTATGAAAAAACTTACTCACGATGAAATTTCGGAAAACAGACCTACTTTAGAAAATATAGATAAAGTTAAAAAAGCCCCTATATATGTTGTGCTGAACAGCATACGCAGCAGTTATAATGTCGGTTCGATTTTTCGTACATCTGACGGAGCGATGATTGAAAAACTTTATCTTTGCGGGTACACTCCATATCCGCCCAACAAACAAGTATTAAAAACAGCATTGGGTTCAACCGAAAGCGTAAAGTGGGAACACGTGGACGATGCGGTAGAATTAGTGAAAAAGCTTAAATCGAACGGAGTTAAAATCTGTGCTTTAGAACAAACCAATAAAAGCATACCTTATTATAATGTCAAATCTAATAATTTCCCTCTTTGTCTTATAGTCGGTAATGAAATTACAGGTGTTTCTCAAGAATTAATTGATCTTTGTGATTTTGCAATTGACATTCCACAATACGGAATTAAGCAATCATTGAATGTTGCGGTAGCTTACGGAATTTCTGTTTTTGAATTAAGAAAAATTTTTGACTTAAAATAAAAACTCCCTGAAGATTAATTCAACAGGGAGTTATTCCATTACCGGTTATACAAATTGATTCTAGAACAAATATCTTAAACCGACCTGCATTTGCCAGCGCGAAAACTGATATGGATTGTCGATAAAAGTTTTCGTCAAATTAGCTTTGTAATTGAACACGGGAGCGCCCTGTGAGTTAAACCTTACAAGTTCAAGAGGAGAAGTAGCCAAAGAATTGGCAATTTTTCTAACTCCCCAGTCGGAGTTTATCAAGTTTGCAACGTTAAGTATGTCTATACTTAATTGGAAGGTTTGCTTTTTATTTCCGATCATAAATGAAAAATCTTGTAAAATTCTTAGATCAATATTGCTGAACCACGGATTAATTTCGCCGAATCTATCTGCAATTTTACCGCGGTTTGAATTCAGATAATCGTCCTGGCTGATAAATTTATTAAAAGCAGCCCACTGATCTGCAGCGGTAACTGTTTGTCCCGCAGAATTTATATACGGATCAAAATTGATTTCACTCGCATTCCTCGGAATGTAAATTAAGTCATTACCTCCTTGTCCGTCACCGTTTACATCGCCGGCATAGATAAACGAATATCTGTTTCCGCCTGCGGCAGTGAAACGGTTACCTTCGGCTATTACAAAGAAGACTCCTATACTTGTAGCAAATCTTTCGGACCATTGTTTTCTATATGTTAAATTACCGACAATTCTATGCCTGTTACCGAATTCAGCATCACTTAATTGAGGCTTATTCGGGTCGCCTTTTACAGGGTTATTCTGCCAAAGTACGCTTGCAATTTCAGTGGTTTTCATTACATTTTTAGCTTTCAAATATGTATAAGCCAAACTTGTTCTTAAACCGTTATCAAAAGTTTTCCTTAATTGAGCTGTTACACTGAAATTGTAACCTTGATTGGTATTATCGATTACATAAACACCGGCACCGTCAGGATTCAATTCGTTATTACCTGCACCGCCGAAATAAGGTCTGCCGTCGGGCAATGTTCTAACCGGTTTTACAAGGTCGGCATTTCTAACGTAAATAGCGTTTATATCCTTTCCGTAAACAAACTCTAAAGTTCCGAATATGCCGTTATCAAAAAGATGGTCTACGGCTAAATTAGTCGTCCAAATTTGAGGCCATTTAAAGTCCGGATCCATTGCATTCAAATCAAACGATCTCAAATATCCGGGCAGGTTCGGATTATTTCCCGGATTAGAGATGTTATTTCCTATCCAAACAAAAGGAAGGCGTCCGGTAAAGATTCCCGTACCGCCTCTAACTTGAGTAATGCTGTTTCCGCTGACATCCCAATTAAATCCTACGCGGGGTGAAAACATTGCCTTACTGCCGGGCAGTTTGCTTTGGTCGACAACTTCCGGTCTATCGTTTTCATCCAACAAAGTAAGTCCGCGTGAAAAAGGATTATCCACCAAATTAGTGTAGTATTGGGGAATATCAACCCTTACGCCGTAAGTAATGCTAAAGTTTCTAGTCGGGAAATATTCATCTTGGGCATAAAAGCTTAATTGACCAACGCTGATATTTTCGCCTTTATAAGGTCCGGAGCCTATATAGAAACTTGAATTGAAATCCAAGAAATTGGGATTGTTCGGATCCGTTAAAGCAAAAAATTGTGCTAAAGAAGAAAAAGCGGCGCCCGTAAATACGCCTGCGGGTAAGAAGAATACACCGTCACGGAAAATATTAAAAGAGTTGAAAAATTTGAATTTTTCAAAATTTACACCGAAAGTAAATACGTGATCACCAGCAAACAGACTGTAATTGTCCGTAATCTGCAAAACTTCCTGATCCAATTTATTATGAATCGAAAACGGTTCGTGACCGAGAGTGGTATAGTTTACGCCGTTTACGCCGATTTCAATTGTCGGAAAATCTCTGCTGAAAGGGTCTCTAAAATCTTTGAATTTATTGTAGCTTGCAAAGAATTTATTAGCAAAAGATTTACCGCGGCTGTTCACTTCAAGTGCGAACGAATTCAATCTGTTGTTGATTCTGTATCCTGAATTTCTGAACGGAAGACTGTTTTTATTAGGACCGCGGCCTGTGTTATTATAACTTAATACAAACGGATGAGGTCCCTGTTCGCGCCTTGCATCAAGTCTGTTATATCTGAACGTTAAATTATTGTTCTCATTAATATTCCAGTCAATTTTAGCGATAAACTTTTCATTTTTTGTAGCGTGGGTGTATCCCTGATACGGACCCGGATCATAATTGTATACGCTTATCATTCTTTGTCTTATTGAATCCATAACGCTGGCACGTACTCTTGATTCGCCGAATACAACATTTCCATCTTTATCGGCGACAAAATTTGTGCCCGGGTCTTCTCTTCTTTCAATTTCGGAATCAACAAAGAAAAATAATTTGTTCTTAATTAAAGCACCGCTTAAATAAAACCCGCTTTGGTTGTAGGACAGATCCGGGTTAGCAATTACATCGGTTCCCCTTACTTTATTTCCCACTAAACTTTCATTCCTCAAATAACTGTAAACGGAGCCTTTAAATGTATTTGTCCCGCTCTTTGTTACGGTATTTATTCCGGCACCCGTAAAACCGCCTTCCCTCACGTCAAACGGTGCAATAGAAACTTGTACCTGTTCAATAGCGTCGAAAGGAACCGGTTCGGCGTTAGCCTGTCCGCCGGGAGCAGGGTCGTCCAATCCAAACGGATTATTAAAATAAGAGCCGTCTAACGACATATTATTATATAACCAGTTCTTACCACCGAAACTAAAATTACCGTCACTTCTCGGGTCTAAGCGGGTAAGATCTCTGGTACTTCTTTTAATTGAAGGTAATTCCTGAACCGAAGCAGGGTCGATAAATGTTTCGGCGCCTGTTCTTCCGCTGTTAATTATTTCATGTTTTTTGCCGGTAACAACTACGTCGCCGAGTTTTACCGACTCGCTCTTAAGTTCAAAATTCAAATTAAGTTTTTGTCCGATTTTCAAATAAATGTTTTTTTGAACTTGCGTAATATAGCCGACATACGAAACTGAAATGCTGTATGGACCGCCTATTTTTAGGTTGGGTAAAAAGAATCTGCCATCCGAGCTTGTAGATGCCCCATATTGTGTGCCGCTGGGTACGTGTATAACTATTACATTGGCGGCTATTAACGGTTCTCCGTTTGTATCTTGAACATAACCTGTCATATTAGCCGTAGTTACACCCTGGGCTAATATTGGTAAATTAAAAAACGATATTACTAAAAAAAAAGAAAGTAATATCCTTGGTAGAGATTTCATTAATCGGTCCTCCTTTTATAGTGAGTAAGTGTGTTGAATTAAAAAAAATATTAGCAGGGAATTTGTATTATAAAGGAAAGTTTGATCTCTAATATTTTTTTCACATAAATATCTATCTATTGAAATTAATAAACATTAGTTTACGATTAATATTATGAAAGAGATTAATTAAAATCAACTTAAAAATGTGATTGCGTAAATATTATTCGGTTTCCCACACTACTGTTCAAAACAAATTAAGTGAGTCTTAAGAAGCAGGAAACTTGTAATTAAAAACTTCGGGAATCTTCTGTTTCTTAATTCAGGTTGGAAATAAAATCTTTTACATTTTTGACGTAAAATATTCTTCGCTGTTTTCTTTTTTGTGGATGAGCAAGAGTTTGGCTCTCACCATTTTTATCAAAGTTCTTGATGCACGTCTCTCAGAAATATTTACATATTTTTTTAACTCCGAGACAGTGATTGTTTCGTTTTTATTCAAATATTCGAATACTTTTTTTTCGTTTGCACCTATTGAATAATTTTTCAGACTGCCGCCGTTGTTTTCGCTTATCATAATTTTAATCATTTCCTTACCGGCAAGCATGCTTTTATCGTTTACTCTAACGGAAACTAAAGCGCTATTGATATTTATTGAATTTTTATAGTCTTGAATTCTGTGCGGTTTTTGGTTTGATTCAGGAACTTCAATAATAATAATTTCTTTTCCTTTAAGCTCTTTGTATTCTAAATTATAGTTAATGGCCGGTTCGCAAAAATTTTCAGCGGTTTCTTTTATTAATTCGGCTTCCGTTTTTTCACTTTCCAAACCTATTATTTTTCCGTCGTCATCAATTCCAAATAGTATATATCCGCCGCCTGAATTTGCGAATGCAATCATTTCTTTCGCAATTTTTTTGTGCGTAGAGAATTTACGTTTAAATTCGCAATGATAATTCTCTCCATTTTCAACCAATTCAAGAACTTCAAAAATCTTCATAATAAATGAATGGACCTATTCTAAGAAGTTATATCCTTCTTATAATTCCTTGTTATTATAGTTCAAAGCTGAATCTTAGAATATAACAGTTAACTTTTTTAGAATAGTCCCAAGAAAAAATTATAGAATAATTATTTGGCTATTATCAGTGAATCTTTTTTTATTTTTCTTTTATTTATCGGCCTGTGTTCTTTTCCGATCAATAATTTTCTTCTTACAGAATCGGGAAGATTAATACCGAGTTTTTTCAACGAATCGAGCAGGGCAGGATTCATTGATTTAAATTTTGATTTTTTAAGAGCTTTCTTTTTAGCTATTAAAGAATCTCTGACCGCTTTAGTAATCTTGTTCCGGGATTTTGTTATTTTATATTTTTCTTTAATTGTTGCAGCTCTTTTCTTTGCTTCTTCCAAAAGTTTCTTTCGTTTCAATTCTTGATTGTAAATACTAACTTTGTCAAATATTTTTCTGCCGTAAATAGTTGTGGGATACTTCCGTTTTATTAAACCGTACATAAAAGCGGCAGAATCCGGCAGCGACAAATTATTCTCTAAAGCCCAGCCTGCAGCATATAATGCCTTTGGTGCGTATTTGGATTTGGGATGCTTTTTATAAATACCGAACAATGCGGAAACAGCTTTTTTGTAATCTCCTTTTTCAAGGTTATCTTCGGCGGAATTGTAAAGATTTTTTGCGGGGTCGTAATCAAAATCAATCAGCGGTTTGTTAAGTATTACTGCCGCTGAATTTACAATTCTTTTGTCTTTATGTTTTTCATATAATTCGGAAAAAAGGCTGTCGGCAGTTAGTGTATCGTTAATACTCAGATAATAATTCCCCAAAGAAAATAGTGATTGCGCCTCGAATCTTGATCCGGGATGTTCTGTAAGTATTTCCGTAAAATATTTTTTTACGGAATCGGAAAGATTAAATTCGGTCGCATATAGGTTTGCAAGATCGAATTGATAATTAAGTATTAAACTTTGCAGGGAATCTGCCGATAAAGTAGGCCTTACAGGAGGTGCCGTTACTTTGACCGGCATTTTATTTTGTGAAACTTTGGTTGTCTGAGATTTTGCTTTAGCTTTCTCTATATCTTTATCAACCAACAAAGGTTTGTTTTTTGTATTCGTTAAAGCGGAATTTAAATTTGTATTTGCAATAGCCGTTAATTTTTTTTGTTTACTTAAAAGCCTTTCCCTTTCAATTTCTTTTTGTTTATAATAGGCGGTAGAATCTCTTAAAAATTTATCGGGATTTTTAATATATTCCAATTGTTTGTTAAACATTTTAATGCCGCTAACCAGTTTTGAATAACTATTGAATAATGCTACTTTTTTATTATTATCCTGTTTATATTCTTTAGGCAGAGGGGAAAAACCGGCTCGCTGATAATATATTTTAGCACTGTCATAGTTCAATAAATATGATTCGTTAATCTCGCCCAATCTATATTTTGCTATGGCGGAGAAAGCCGTTCCTGAATATGTGGTATCAACTTTTACGAGCAAATCTTTGGCATCTTTTATTTTATCTTCTTTTAATAATGTCATCGCTATTTCTAAATCTATTTCGGGAAAGTATTCCGCATTTTTATCTTCCGATCTCATTTCATCCAATAAATTGTATGCCTCTTCTAATTTATTCCCGTTCCTCAAACTTTTGGCCAATTCAATTTGAGATTTGTAAATAATCGTATAGTCCGAAGCGATATCAATTGCCTGCGAAAAAGCTTTTTGGGCATTAGTATAATCTTGAATCTTAAAATACAGTTTGCCCAATTCGTACCAGACTCTTGCGTTCATTTCGTCGTCGTCGGAATTTTTTAAAAAGTTATTGGAAGAATTTATTGCGGCTTCGTAATCTTCTTGTTTAATTCGATATGTTACTTCTTCTATAAATGCTTCTTGGATTATGGGGGTTTCTTCTTCCTTGATTGCATCTTGTTTAACGGATTCTAATGTTGCCAAGCCTTGATCTGCTTGTTTTAAACGTATCTGTGTTTTTCCTATCCAAAGTCTTGTTTCCAGCACTAAATCGCTTTCAGGTCGGGTGGCAATCAGTTCTCTAAATTTTCTCAAGGCTTTTTGGTAATTTTTTTCATAGAAGAAAGATTTGCCCAAGATCAAAAGTGCGTCGTCAACATATTTTGTATCGTAATTAAACTGTAAAATTTTAGAAGCACCTTTTATTATTTTAGCAAGCTGTTTTCTAGCCAAGCCTGTAATTTTAATTTCTTTGGTTGTAAATAAATCTTTATTCTGAGAAAGAATTGATTTTTCGGCTTTTTCAAACTGTGTTTTAATGTTGTAGAATCTATTAAAATAAGTAGTAAAATTTTCCCAAGTACCGCAGCCGGAAATAAGTAACATTACAAATAATAATGATAATAATATTTTTGGGGGAAATGAATTTGATTTCATTTTAATAAAACCTAATAAATAAAAATAATTTTATTAGAGTGCTTCCCTGCCGGATTCTTCAGTTCTAATTCTTATAACGTCTCCAATATCAGATACAAAAATTTTACCGTCGCCTACCTGTCCGGTTTTAGCAGTTTTTAAAATTGCTTCTATAACTTTTTCTGTTTTTTGCGCTTCTACTACTATTTCAATTTTAATTTTAGGAATAAATTCTATTCTGTATTCGCTTCCGCGGTATGTTTCGGTATGCCCTTTTTGCCTGCCGTAACCGCGTACTTCCGTAATAGTCAGTCCTCTAATTCCTTCCTCTATCAATGCTTCTTTTACATCATCTAATTTGAAAGGACGAATTATGGCTTCAACTTTTTTCATATCGCTTATTCCTTTTTATCTGCCATGACAATGTTTGTATTTTTTTCCGCTTCCGCAAGGACAGGGATCGTTTCTGCCTATTTTTTCTTCTACTTTAATCGGTCTTTGTTTGCCCGCGACACTTTCATCATGTCGTTGTGCTTCGCCTCTGGAAAGTCCGATATTATCGGTACTTTCTTTCATTGCGGTCATTCTTCCCGGTGAACGTCTTTTTCTTCTTTCCTGTAACTCTTCGGGTTCTTGAGGGAAAAATTTAAAACTAAATGAAACAATTTCGTTTCTGATTTGTTGGAGTAAATCTATGAATAATTTAAATGCTTCTCCTTTGTACTCGACAAGAGGATCTTTTTGTCCGTAAGCTCTTAAGCCGATACCTTCCTTTAGATCATCCATTTCTCTTAAATGCTCTTTCCACTTCTGATCGATAACGTTTAATGTTGCATAACGTTCGAGTCTTGCCATCATTTCCGGGCCTAACATTTCTTCTTTCTGATTGTAGAAATTTTTAGCTTCTTCTACAATTCTATTCTTTATTCCTTCAACGCCCAGACTTTCAAATTCATCGGCTTCTAATTTAATTTCGATTAATAATCTTTGTCTTATTTCTTCTTTAATAGCATCTACAAGAACATCATTAAAATTTTGTTCAACAACTTCCTGTACATATTCTTCAAGGGAATCAAAAATTTCACTTTTTAGTCTGTCCCCTTTTAGCGCGCGATTTCTTCTTGTGTAAATAACTTCTCTTTGAGAGTTCATTGTATCGTCGTATTCAAGAAGTCTTTTACGAATAGCAAAGTTATTTTCTTCTACTTTCTTTTGAGCTCTTTCAACGGATTTGGTAATTAAAGGATGCTGAATAACTTCGCCTTCTTGAATACCTATTTTTTGCATAACCGAAGACATTCTGTCGCTTCCGAAAAGTCTCATTAAATCATCTTCCAACGACAGAAAGAATTTGGAGCTTCCCGGGTCACCCTGGCGTCCCGAACGTCCTCTTAACTGACGGTCAATTCTTCTTGCTTCGTGTCTTTCGGTTCCAAGTATAAATAAACCGCCTCTTTCCACAACTCCTTTCCCCAGTTTAATATCGGTTCCTCTGCCCGCCATATTTGTAGCTATCGTTACGGCTCCGATTTCTCCCGCGTGTGCCACAATTTCAGCTTCTCTCTGGTGCTGTTTCGCGTTTAAAACATTGTGGGCAATGCCTCTTCGCTTAAGCATTCTGCTTACGGTTTCGGATACTTCAACGGATGTTGTACCAACCAAAACGGGGCGGCCTTCTTTTTTAAGCTTTTCAATCTGTTCAATAACCGCATTATATTTTTCACGTTTTGTTCTGTAAACTGCGTCGTCAAAGTCTTCTCTGATAACCGGTTTATTCGTAGGAATTACAACAACATCCAATTTGTAAATTTCAAAAAACTCACCTTCTTCGGTTTCCGCGGTACCTGTCATTCCGGCTAATTTGTTGTACATTCTAAAGTAATTTTGCAGGGTAATAGTAGCCATTGTTTGAGTGTCTTTTTCAACTTTTACTCTTTCTTTTGCTTCTATTGCCTGGTGCAGTCCGTCGGAATATCTTCTGCCCGGCAAAACACGTCCGCTGAATTCATCAACAATAGCAATTTTACCGTCTTCGGTTATTACATATTCATCATCTTTTTCAAAAAGAGTGTAGGCTTTTAACAGCTGATTTATGGTGTGGATTCTATCGCTGCTTTCCGAATATTCTGCATAAAGTGCGTCTTTCTTTTTTATAATTTCTCTTTCGGAAAGTGAGGGATCATTTTCAAGTTTGCTTATCTCGGTGCCAAGGTCAGGCAAAATGAAGAAGTCTTTTTCTTTTCCGCTTCCTTTTGCAAGTTCTTCTCTTCCTTTATCGGTTAAATCAATCGTATTGTTTTTTTCGTCAATTGCAAAATATAGTTCGTCGTCTATAATATGCATGTGTTTACCCTGCTCGCGTAAAAATTCCATTTCCGTAGACTGCATAAGTTTTTTGTTAGCGGGGTCGCTTAATGTTTTAAGGAGTTTTTTATTTTTGGGTAAACCTCGGTATGCTCTTAAAAGTAGTATGCCCGCTTCTCTTGTATCTTCTTTTGTTTCTTCATTGCTAAGTATTTCATCAGCTTCTTTAACTAATTGTGCAACTAAATTTGTTTGCAAGCGATAAAGCCTTTCAACCTTGGGCTTCATCTCGTCAAATCGTTGATTGTCTTCTTCTACAGGACCGGAAATGATAAGCGGTGTTCTTGCTTCGTCAATCAATACGGAGTCGACCTCATCAACTATTGCATAATTGTAATCTCTTTGAACCTGATACTCGGGATCGATAGCCATGTTATCTCTAAGATAGTCGAAACCGAACTCATTATTCGTGCCGTATGTAATATCACATTGGTATTGTTCTTTTCTTTCCGAAGGGTCCATTGTATTTAAAATAACACCGACGGTTAATCCGTGATATTTAAATATTTCACCCATCCATTCGCTGTCACGTGCGGCAAGATAATCGTTAACCGTTACAAGGTGAACTCCTCTGCCGGTAAGAGCATTCAAATACATAGGCATTGTAGCGACAAGAGTTTTACCTTCACCTGTTGCCATCTCGGCAATTTTACCCTGATGCAGAACAACCCCGCCCATAAGCTGCACATCATACGGAACCATATTCCATACTACTTTTGAACCTTTTACGGTAATAGTTTTACCCAATAATTTTTTGCAAGTAGCTTTTACAACCGCAAAAGCTTCGGGGAGTAATTCGTCTAAAATAGATTCATATTTTTCATTGAGTTCTTCTTCCAATAAATCTAATTCATCATATAATTCTTGCCTGTCAAAATCTTCATCGGACTGGAGCTGCTTTTTTATTTCATCTATTTTTTCTCTCAGTTCGGAAGTTTCATTTTGAATTTTTTCTTTAAATTCTATCGTCTTGTGTTTTAATTCATCATCCGATAGATCCTTTATTTTTTCGTATTCTTGATTTATTTCATCTACGATGGGCGATAACTCTTTAATATTTTTAGCGTGTTTATCACCAAATATTTTTTTTACGATATTAATCATTTTAGCACTATTCTCCGTTGGTAAATAAGAATTAAAATTAATGATTGAGGTTTTGAAATGCAATTAAGGAACAGATGAATTATCAGGTTTAACTAATAATTTTTATTTGAAATAAATCACTTTCTGCGTTCTTGTTCCTAAAGTTGTTTTCAATTGATATATATATAATCCCGGATTTAGTTTTTCGGCATCAAATTTAAGAAAATATTCTCCGGGGGTTTTATCAGTACTCACTAAGGTTTTTAATTTAGTACCCAAAAGATTATACAAATTAAGTTCTACGTGAGTTTTATACGGAATGTAATATTTGATAAGAGTTAAATGGTTTAAGGGAGTCGGATATTTTTTGTTCAGCTCAAAATCGGAGTAATTAAATGTAAAATTATTTTTATAGTTTCTTACATTTACCTGATCTATCTGTAAATTCAATATGTTTTTATTCATCAATGTTTTGTTTAAATACAAAGTATTTATCTTAGGGGATTTGGAAATATCCTTAAGATTGGATTTGTTATCGGCTTTAGTATTAAAGGCAAATCCTAATATAATAAACGATATGATAAATAATTTTTTCATTTGATTTACATCTTTTTTACATTTTACGGTTTTAAAAGTTCCATAAAAAATACCCTTTGAAATAATTGATATATCAAAGGGTATAATTTTATTTCAATGAAATCTTTAATTCACTTTTTCATTTACAGTAGGAACAAAACCAAAATGTTGATCCGCCGGTGTTTCAACAGGTATTTCTCCGAATCTCTTTTCGTATTTATCGATATTATCTTTTAAAGCATTCAAAAGCATTTTTGCATGCTGAGGTGTGGTAATTATTCTTGCGTGTACCTTGGCTTTCGGTACTCCGGGAACAATTCTTGTAAAATCGATAATAAATTCAGCAGGTGAATGCGTTATTATTGCCAGGTTAGAATAAATACCCTCGGCCTCTTTTTCACCGAGTTCTATATTAATTTGCTGACCCGGTTGATTATTATTTTGATTCATAGATTACCTATTATTTAATATTAATATCTATCTCAGTTCGTCTGATTTTTTAAAAGCGTTTTCAGCGTCATTCATTTTACCTAATCTTGTGTAAACCTTGCCCAATGTTTCCCATATAGATGCATCTTTATCGTTTAACTGAATTACTTTTTCCAAGTAAGGCAATGCAGCTTCGTATTTTGCTTTATACTTATCGGTTTTAACCTCTAGATCCTTTTCTGATTTCATAATTTCATCGCCCCACTGAACATAAACAACTCCGAGGTTATATATTGCATTTTCGTATGTTGAATCGATATTTACCGCAGCTTGAAATTGAGCAATCGCTTCGGGAAATTGTTTTGAACCCAATAATAATACACCATAATTGTAATGATAATATTTATTGTTCGGCTCACGGTCTACACCTTCTTTAAATGCTTCAATAGCAATATCGGTTTTTTGAGCTCCGATGTAGCTGTTGGAAAGTTCTAAAAGGATATTGGAATCATCCGGATACACCTTCTTGCCTTCTTCCAATACCGCAATAGCTTTATCATACATTTTCATATAAGCGATACTATCTTCCAAAACTTTTGTTGTTTGATATTTATTTTTTAGAGTTTTGGCTTTGTTGTAATAAATCTGACCTAAAAATCTGTAACCGTCTCTCGATTTTATTTTATCAATAATTGTTTGTAACGGTTCGATAGCATCATCATATCTTTGAGCATTAAGTAAAACAAACGCTAAATTAGTATGCGTATTTACAGAATCAGGTTCAATTTTTATTGCCGTTTTAAACGAATTTACCGATTTATCGTAATAGAATTGAACGCTATCGGTTTTTAAGGCTGTGTTCCCTTTTTTAAAATATTTCACGCCTAAATTGAAAAATCTTGCCCAATTATTTACTTTATCCGTTTCAATCTCTTTTGCGTATTCATTATCGAGCGCTAAACTTTTATTATAGGCATCGAGCATTTCATCAATTTTATTCAACTTTCCGTAAACAAATCCTATCAAGAAATAACCTTCGGTACTCTCCGGATCATTTGCAATTTCTTTTTTCAATAATTCAAGAGCCTTTTCGTATTCCTTTGATTGAATTCTCATCCTTGCAGCAGTGGTATACGGAGAAGCAAGAACAACGCTGGAAAACAAAAATGCCGTCAATAAAATTGACATTATTGCTGTTTTAGTGGACTTCATTATAACTCCTTTAATTTCTAATTTTTTTATAGAAAACAAAATTAATATAATATTAACGCATAATCAATTTTTACTTATTATAATAAACTCTCTTCCTTTTTGTTCCGAAGGTTGTAAAATCAAATTATCCAATAAATTGATTTTACTTACTTAAAAGAATATTTTTGAACTTAAAAGTGAGGTTAAATTGACAACTGAAGAAGTTATTAAATCTGTTCCTAAAGTGCTTTTACACGATCACCTAGACGGTGGGTTAAGAGCTGAAACCATAATTGAACTTGCAAAAGATTTAAAGTATAAAAAACTCCCAACCCAAGACCCCGGAGAATTAGCCGTTTGGTTCCACAGAGGTGCCAATAAAGGAAATTTGGTTGAATATCTGCAAGGTTTTGAACATACTTGTGCAGTAATGCAAACCAAAGAAAATTTGGAAAGGGTTGCGTATGAAATGATGGAAGACATGAAAAACGACGGAGTTTGCTACGTGGAAACCAGGTTTGCACCTGTTTTTCATACTTCCAAGGGACTTTACCACGAGGACATTGTTAATGCCGTAATTAACGGATTAGAGAGAGGAAAAAAAGATTTTGGTGTCGGGTGGGGTCTTATTTTGTGCGGTATGCGTAATATGAAAGATACCCTTGAAATAGCGGAATTGTCAGTAAATTTCAGAAACAGAGGTGTTGTTGGTTTTGACCTTGCAGGTGAAGAAGGAGGCTATCCGCCTAAAAAACACGTTGATGCATTTCATTTTATTCAAAGAGAAAATTTTAACATTACAATACACGCCGGAGAAGGATTCGGGAAAGAATCTATTTGGCAGGCAATTCAGTGGTGCGGTGCTCACAGAATCGGACACGCTACTCATTTAAAGGATGACTTTACTTTTGACAGCGAAGGCAATGTAGTTGCATTCGGAGATTTAGCCCAGTATGTTCTTGATAAAAGAATACCCTTGGAAATTTGTTTACTGAGTAATATCCATACCGGTGCAATCGATAAAATTGAGAACCACCCGTTCGGCTTTTTGTATAAAAACAAATTCAGGGTTACCATTAATACCGACGACCGATTAATGAGCGATACAACAATGACCAAGGAATTTTTAACGGCTATCGAACACTTTAACCTGAATTTGGAAGATGTTGAAAAAATAACCTTAAATGCAATGAAATCTGCGTTTATTCCTTACAACGAACGTTTAGACTACATATATAATATTATTAAACCCGGTTTTACAAAAATTAGAGAGAAATTACTATCATTTAAAAACAATACGGAAAAAAATGAAAAAATTATTTAAAAATTATAATTATGAGTTCGATAAAAATGAATTAAAAATGTTAAAAACATTTTGTAAACAAGTATTAAAACAAATTGAAGGCGATAATAGATTCTATGCCGAAGTAAGAAGTTTTACTTCCATATTAGAAAAATTAGAAAACGGCGATGAAATTATAAAACTTACAAAAGACGAGAGTATAAGATTAAAAAATCAATTAAAACAAAACCTTGAATTTTTAAAAAAAGAAGTGGCAAAAAGTTGGTTTATTAAAAAAATGCTATATCGTTCAATGGTAAATCAATACACAAACATACTCAAAAAACATTTTGGGCTGCAATTATGATAACCGAAACCGAAAAAAGAAATATTAAAGCACCAACAGGAAACAAACTAAGCTGTAAGGGTTGGATTCAAGAAGCCGCAATGAGAATGCTGATGAACAATCTTGACGCAGAGGTAGCTGAAAAACCCGAAGAATTAATAATCTACGGCGGAAGCGGGAAAGCCGCCAGAAATTGGGAAGCGTATGAATCTATTATTTCGTCCTTAAAAGAATTGGAAAATGATGAAACTCTTCTTGTTCAATCCGGAAAGCCCGTTGGTATATTTAAAACCCACAGCAATGCACCGAGAGTTATCATTTCCAACTCTATGCTTGTACCTGATTGGGCAAATTGGGACGAGTTCAGAAAATTGGAAGCTTTGGGTTTAACAATGTTCGGACAAATGACTGCCGGCAGTTGGATTTATATAGGAACGCAAGGAATTCTGCAGGGAACTTACGAAACGTTTGCTGCCTGCGGGGATAAGTATTTTAAGGGTAACCTTAAAGGAAAGCTGATTCTAACTGCAGGCTTAGGTGGAATGGGCGGCGCTCAACCGTTGGCGGCTACTATGAACGGCGCAGCATTTTTAGGAATAGAAGTTAATAAAGTTAGAGCACAGAAAAGAATTGACAAAGGATATTTGGACGTTATTACGGAAGATTTTAACGAAGCTGTTAAAATTGTTACAAAAGCAAAAGAAGAAGGTAATTCTCTATCGGTAGGACTTATTGGTAACGCGGGGGAAATACTTCCCAAACTGTTAGAAGCAAATTTTCAACCGGATATTATAACCGATCAAACTTCTGCTCACGATACTTTAAATGGTTATGTCCCTATGGGAATGAGTTTAAGCGATGCTTTTGAATTAAGAAAAAGCGATCCGGATAAATATATAAAACTTGCAAAGCAGACAATTGTAACCCACGTAAAAGCAATGCTGGAATTTCAGAAAAGAGGAGCAATTGCTTTTGACTACGGAAACAACATCAGAGGCGAAGCCAAAGATAACGGAGTTAAAAATGCTTTTGATATTCCGGGCTTTGTACCCGAATTTATTCGTCCGTTATTCTGTGACGGTAAAGGTCCGTTCCGTTGGGCCGCACTTTCAGGCAATCCAAACGATATTTATGTAACCGATCAAGCTATAAAAGATACGTTCCCGGAAAACAAACCTTTGTGTAAATGGATAGATATGGCACAAAAGAAAGTTCATTTTCAAGGATTACCTTCGCGTATATGCTGGCTTGGATACGGTGAAAGAGCAAAGATGGGAAAAATATTCAATGACCTTGTTGCAGAAGGTAAAATCAGCGCGCCAATAGTAATCGGCAGAGATCACTTGGACTGCGGGTCTGTTGCCTCGCCCAACAGAGAAACCGAAGGAATGAAAGACGGAAGCGATGCAATTGCAGATTGGCCTATTTTAAATGTATTGATAAATGCGATAGGAGGTGCAAGCTGGGTTTCCCTTCATCACGGCGGCGGAGTCGGTATCGGCAAATCTATACACGCCGGTATGGTAATAGTTGCAGACGGTTCCAAAGAAGCTGAAGAAAGACTTAACAGAGTACTCACTTACGATCCCGGATTAGGCATAATGAGACATGCAGATGCCGGTTATGAAAGAGCGACGGAAAATGCTAAAAAATATAACATCAAAGTTCCAATGATGAAAACAGAGTAATTTCTTACCCTTTTATTTGCGGATACGGATAAAATATTAAATTTATTTTTCAAGTCCGTTAAATACATATTTTTTATGCTTTCCTTTTTATAGTTTTGTAATAATATTTTCAAAATTTTTGCAAGTAAGTTAAATTCATTGGAGGCATAAAATGAGAGTTTTAATAGCAGACAAATTTCCCGATAAATACGTAGAAAAAATCAGAAGCATTGTTAGAGAAGTAATTTACGAACCTTCTTTAAAAGCGGATGACCTGCCAGGCAACATTAGCGATATTGATGTTTTAATTGTCCGCTCTACAGTTGTAAACGAGAGTTGCATTAATAATTCGAATAAACTGAGTTTGATTATCAGAGCGGGAGCAGGGGTAAACAATATAAATATTACGGAAGCAAACAAGAAAGGAATATATGTTGCCAACTGTCCGGGCAAAAACAGCATTGCCGTTGCAGAATTAGCTATGGGTTTAATTTGTGCAATCGACAGAAAACTGCCGGATAATGTTATTGATTTTAGAGACGGCAAATGGAACAAGGCTGAATTTTCAAAAGCCGACGGATTGTACGGAAAAACAATCGGCATAGTAGGCACCGGTAAAATTGGAAGAGAACTTATAAAAAGGAGTAAAGCCTTCGGTTTAAATGTGATTGCCTGGTCAAGATCCCTTACTCAAGATACGGCTGATATTTTAGAAATCCATAAATGTGCCGACTTAAACGAACTTTTTGAAAAAGCGGATATTGTCAGCATTCATCTTGCACAAACAAGTGAAACCAAAAAAATTATTTCCGCCGATTTAATAAACAAAATGAAAAAAGGAGCTTATTTTATTAATACTTCAAGAGCCGGTGTGGTTGACGAAGAAGCACTTATTAATGCGGCAAAAGAAGGCAAAATATTTGCGGGTGTGGATGTGTTTAACGAAGAACCGGAATTTAAACAAGGAGAGTTCAATTCTGAATTAATCAACGTGCCGAACCTTTATGTAACACACCACATTGGGGCTTCAACTGTGCAGGCACAAAATGCCGTAGCGGAAGAAACATTCAAGATTATCCAACAATACAAGAATACCGGCGTTGTAAAAAATTGGATAAACAGATGCGAGATTACGGCTGCAAAATATCAATTGGTAATCAGACACTTTGATAAACCCGGTGTTCTTTCAAAAGTTTTACAGGTGCTGAGTAATGAAAATATAAATGCACAGGAAATCGAAAACGTAATATTTGACGGTGAGTTAACCGCTTGCTGCAAAATTATGCTGGATTCAAAACCCTCTGAAAATATCACATCTGAATTAGCCGCTAACGAAGAAGATATAATAGATGTTTCGTTAGTAGATTTATAAAAATTTCTAAGGCGGAAGACGGTTTGTTTTCCGCCTTATTTTAAACAAATTTTATATCTGTCATATCATTCACAATAGAGTAATAGTACGGAAGCTTGAGAATTTCGGTCAGCGCTTCCCTGTCTTGGTCTTCAAAATTTACAATTAATGACGAAATGTTTTCTTTAATGAAATTTTTAGTTTCGTCAAACGAATCTATAACTTCATCATTTTCTACCAATTCATAAATTTTATTTTGAATTGTTTCCGCGTTTTTATTTATATATTTCAAATTCTTTTTCTTAAAAGAGACTAAAACATAATTCACAAAAGGATGTTGAAACTCCATCAAGTCTATGAGTTTGTCAGCCAAGCTTATTCCTTTTATAATTTTGCCGCTGACAAAATTTTCGTCACCGATTAACAAAGAATTAAAATTATAATTTTTTATAGACTGTGAAATTTCTACATTAATATCCAATCTATATTCTTCTTTGAAAATAATTTTGCTCAAAAGAACTTCCGTTGAAGAAACATCGCCGGCAACTATTAATTTGTTTATTGCAGCTTCATTATTAAAATAAAAATAGGAATTAGATAAATTACCCTCGAATGATATTCCGAATTTTGAGGAAACGAATAAGTTGTTGTTTTTTAATAAATTGAATAAAGGCACCAAAGCTATCGCATCTTTGTTTTTAGAGAGTTCCGATAAAATGGCAGCTGAAGGAAGAAAATGTGTTTCAAGGTTCTCTCCGGAAGGCAGACTTTTTTTAATTAACTTAGAATAAAAATTATTCGGTAAATAAAAATTCATTTTAACAGTCCTTTAAAAAAGAAAAGCACCTTTAAAAGGTGCTTTAAAAAACCATTTGAAAAAAAATTAATCTCTTGGCTTTGCCTCACTGACTATGATATTTCTACCACTTAACTCAGATTCGTGTAAGGCTGATATGGCAGCATTTGCTTCTTCTTCGTTTTCCATTTCAACGAAACCGAAGCCTCTGGATCTCCCAGTATATCTGTCAGTTACTACTTTGGCAGATACAACTTTACCATGTGCTTCAAATGTTTCTTGCAACATTTGGTCGTTTACTGCCCATGGGAGACTGCCAACGAAAAGTTTCTTGCTCACTAGTGAACCTCTGAAATATATTAATAAATTTATTTTACGGATAAACCGCTATTAAAAATAGCATAATATAAGCTAAAATCAAAATTTTAACAGTGTAGATATAAAAACTGTTATTTTTTAAAACTACGATTTACTCTTAATTCTTGCCGCTTTACCTGCTAAATTTCTCAGGTAATATAATTTGGCTCTTCTTACCCTGCCTTCTTTCACTAATTCGATTTTAGCAATTTTAGGCGAATGAAGCGGAAAAATTCTTTCAACTCCTACCCCGCTCGATATTTTTCTAACCGTAAAAGTTCTGTTTGCACCTTTTCCTTTTATGCTAATTACGTCGCCTTCAAAGGTTTGTATTCTTTCTTTATCGCCTTCAATTACTCTTACTTGAACCTTTACACGATCTCCGGCTTTAAAACTTGGCAGATCGGTTTTTAATTGTTCAGGTAAAATATTATTAATATCAACCATAATATTCTCCGTTTTTATTTAATTCTTTCCATTTTTTTGTTAAACTTATCGACTGTTCTTCTTTCCATTTGTCAATTTCTTTTTTATTACCGGAAAGTAAAACTTCCGGAACCTTCATTCCGGCATAATCTGCCGGTCTGGTATAGCAGGGCGCTTCAACCACATTTCCGTTTTGGAACGAATCATTTAACGCCGATTCACTGTCATTAATAACACCCGGAATTAGTCTTACAACTGCATCAATTATCATTAACGCGGGTAATTCGCCTCCGGTTAAAACAAAATTTCCAATCGATATTTCATCGGTAGAAAATTTTTCTCTTACCCTTTCATCAATCTCTTTGTAATGACCGGCAACAATAATAATATTTTCTGACAAAGAAAATTTATTAGCTGTTTTTTGATCGAAAATTTTTCCTCTTGGTGTAGTAAAAATAATGTTGTTATATTTTCTTTCTTGTATAAGTTTATTTATACATTCGAAAAAAGGTTCCGGTTTTAAGACCATACCGGGTTCGCCGCCAAAAGGTTTATCATCAATTTGCTTATGCTTATTATAAGCATAGTCTCTTAAATTATGAACAACTATTTTTACTTTCTTTTTATTCTGTGCTCTTTTTAATATGCTGTTATTAAGAGGACTTGTAAGCAGGTCGGGAACAGCAGAAATTATATCAATTCTCATCATCTTCTTCATAGTATTCGTCTAACTTTTTTAGAAACAAAATCTTTTCATTAACATCAAAATTCTCAACAAATTCGGATACTGCCGGAATTAATCTTTCTTTGTTATCCAAATCGGAAATTATATAAACATCATTAGCCGGTAATTTTAGAACATCTTTTACTATACCGATTTTAACACCATTACAAAAAACATTACTGCCTATAATATCATGAATAAAAAAATGATCTTCAGGCAGTTTTGCAAGATCATTTTCATCAACATAAATATTTTTACCGATCAAAATTTCTGATTCTTCGTCGGAATCAAAATTTTTAAATTTCAGAAAGAAACAATCCTTCCCTTCTTCAACAAATTCAACTTTTAAAGATTTCTTATCTCCAAAAAAGTCCACAAAAATCTTATCAAGCTGGAAAAACCTCTCTTTAAAATCTGAAAAAGAGATAATTTTTACCACTCCATTTCTTCCGGTCGAAGAAACAATTTTTGCAATAAGAAAATAATCAGTCACAAAAATGTAAAGGAATTATCCTTTAATCCAATATTTCTAATATGGCTCTCTTCCCGTCTTTAGCAGCAATAGCCGTTAGAAGAGTCCGCATAGCCTGAGCAGTTTTTCCTTGTTTCCCGATAACTTTCCCCACATCATCAGCCTGCACTTTTAGCTGAAGTATAACCTTGTTTTCTTCAGGTGTACTTTCTTGGACAACAACGTTGTCAGGTGCATCCACAAGATGCTTAGCAATGAATTCTATAAATTCTTTCATAAAAAGAAGCCTCCTTAATTAGACCAGGGCAACATTAGAATTATTGTACAGAAGAGGAAAACCCTCAAAAAGTTAATCTTCTTTTTTTTCGGTTTGTTCCTCAGAAGCAGTACCCTTTACTTCTGCTGTACTTTCGTCACTATTGTCTTCATTAATTTCTGGTTTTTCTGTTTTTACTTCGTCTTTTGGTTCTTCTTCTTTTATCTCTGCTTTTTCCTCCACTGCCGGAACAGTTTCGGATTCAACCGTTTCTTCCGATTTTACTTCAGTTTCTTCTACCTTGCTTTCTTCTTCAGTTTTTACTTCAGTCTTTTCTTCTATATTTTCAGTTGCCGCTTCTGCTTCCTCTGTTTTTCCTTCGGCTTGTTTTGCGGCAGCTTTTTTAGATTGTTTCTTTTTATTTATAGAACTTTTCAGTTTAGCTTCCCTCATTTTAGCCCAATTGCTCATTTCGGCTTCAATTTGTTCTTCCGATAAACCGCGACTTATTAATTCTCTTTTCAACAGTATACCGTTTTGTGTGAGTAAGCTTTTTACGGTATCCGTGGGCTGAGCGCCTACACTTAACCAATAAAGTGCTCTGTCTTCTTTAATATTAACAGTATGCGGATTTGTAAGCGGGTTGTATAAACCTATAGCTTCTAAAATTTTACCATCACGCGGTGATCTTGCGTCAGCAGCTACTACCTTATAAATAGGTTGCTTTTTCTTTCCCATTCTTCTTAGTCTTAATTTAACCGCCAAATTATTATAACCTCCTATTAGTTATCGTTATCAATTAAATTTTAAATTATTAAATGATGTACCGCCCAAACCTTTTTTGTTTAGTTTCGACATCATTTTTTTCATTTCATTAAACTTTTTAATAAGCCTGTTAACATCCTGAATAGATGTTCCGCTTCCTTTTGCTATTCTTTTTCTGCGTCCTCCGTTTAAAATTTTCGGAGAAACCCGCTCTTTTAACGTCATCGAATTGATGATAGCTTCAATTTTGACGAAAGCATTTTCATCAATTTGTGCGTTTTTAAGCTGTGCACCCATTCCGGGTATCATTCCAATTAGCGATGACAAAGAGCCCATTTTCTTTATCATCTTAATTTGCTTAAGAAAATCATCAAAATCAAATTTATTTTGCCTAAATTTTGCTTCAAGTTTTTCCGCTTCACGCTCGTCAATATTTTCTTGGGCTTTTTCTACGAGTGAAATCACATCGCCTTTACCCAAAATTCTTGAAGCCATTCTTTCCGGAAAGAATACTTCTACGGCTTTCAGCTTTTCACCATTGCTTATAAATTTGATGGGCTTTCCGACTACCGACTTTATTGAAAGAGCCGCGCCGCCTCTTGCATCACCGTCCATTTTAGTAAGAACAATCCCGTCAAAATTAACAGTTTCATTAAAAGCTTTTGCCGAGTTTACGGCATCCTGTCCGGTCATTGAATCTACAACAAATAACGTTTCATCGGGATTTACAATTTCCTTAATCTTCGAAATCTCGGTCATCATATTTTCATCAACGTGAAGACGACCGGCAGTATCAATTATCACGGTATCTAAATTATTTGCTTTAGCTTCTTTTAACGAATCTTCAGCAGCTTTAACAGCATCCTTTTCCGAAACAGAAAAAACAGGTACGTCAATTTGTCCGCCCAATACTTTTAATTGTTCTATTGCGGCGGGTCTGTAAACATCCGCAGCCGTAAGCAGAACTTTCCTTTTCTGTTCTTTAAGTTTACCGGCAAGTTTAGCAGAAAAAGTAGTTTTGCCCGAACCCTGCAGTCCTACAATTAAAATTACAGTTATCCCGGAAGGATTTAATTTTAGTTCGCTTTGTTGACTACCCAAAAGATCGGTAAGTGCATCGTGTATAATTTTTGTGATCAGTTGACCGGGCGTGATTGAGCTGATGACTTCTTTGCCCAAAGCTTTCAGGGATACCTGTTCAATAAAATTTTTAGCTACCTTATAATTTACGTCAGCATCTAAAAGAACACGTCTAATTTCTCTTAACGTATCTGAAATATTACTTTCAGTCAGTCTGCCCTGCCCTGTTACTTTTTTAAGGGCTTTTTCGAGTTTGAGAGATAAATCTTCAAACATAATACCTACATTTTACTCTATCAAAGAGCATTTAATTTTTTTTAAGCTTCGCGCAAAGCGTTAGCGCCTGAAACAATTTCCAAAATTTCTTTAGTTATCGCTGCCTGTCTTTCTTTATTATACGTTATGGTAAGAGTTCTTATCAACTCTTTTGCGTTTGTTGTAGCATTGTCCATAGCCGTCATTCTTGCACCAAGTTCTGCAGCGTTAGATTCCAGAAGCATTCTCCAAATCTGTGCGCCCAAATGCTTCGGCAGTAAATATCCAAGTATTTCTTTTTTACCCGGTTCGTAAATGTAATTTGATTCTACGGATGTTCTTTCTTCATCTTTAGATTCAATTGAAATAGGTAAAAAAGTTTCACTTACAATTTTTTGTTGAATTATCGATTTAAAACTATTGTACACAAAAATTATCTTGTCAAATTTTTTCTGCAGATAACCGGATACCAGGATTTCACTTATTTGATTTGTTGTTATAAAGTCCAAGGGAGAAAATATTCCGATCATTTTATCCAATATAGGATAATCTTGTTTTTTGAAATAATCGTACCCTTTTTTACCGACGCATAATAGGTGTGTGTTTGCTCCTATTGAAGAGATTTCTTCTTCTATTACTCTGTAAGTTTCTTTAATAATATTGGTATTAAAAGCCCCGCACAATCCTCTGTCGGCGGTAAGTACAACCACGGCAACATTTTTAATTTCTCTTTCCTCAAGTAAAGGGAATAGAGTATGGTCTTCTTCGGAAACCAAGCGAGACATCATTGAAGATATTTTATGGGCATACGGGCGTGCACTTACTACTCTATCCTGTGCCCTTCTAAGTTTTGCGGCAGCTACCATTTTCATGGCATTAGTAATTTTCTCGGTATTTTTAATACCCTTAATTCTTAATTTTATGTCTCTTAATGTTGCCATTTAAATTTGTAATAATTTTTATTTGAAAACCGCGGCAAATTCTTCCGCAGCTTTTTTAATCAATTCCACTGTTTCGTCACTTAATTGTTTATCTTTTTTAATAGAATCAAAAATTTGACCGTATTTCATTTCAATAAATTCTAATATTTCTTTCTCGTATCTCTTTACATCGGCTACGTCTACGTTATCCAGATATCCGTTAGTACCCAAGTAAATAGCTACAACCTGTTTTTCAACCTTAACAGGAACATACTGACCTTGTTTTAACAGTTCTACCAAACGTGCACCTTTTGCCAATGTTCTTTGAGTATGCACATCCAAATCGGAACCGAATTTTGCAAAAGCTTCAAGCGCTCTGTACTGTGCAAGGTCAAGTTTCAAACTACCGGCTACTTTTTTCATCGCTTTAATCTGTGCGTTACCGCCCACACGAGAAACCGAAATACCTACGTTTATAGCGGGTCTTACTCCGGCATTGAACAAACTGGATTCAAGATAAATCTGACCGTCGGTAATTGAAATAACGTTTGTAGGAATATAAGCGGATACATCACCCTGTTGTGTTTCGATTATGGGCAATGCCGTTAAACTACCGCCGCCCAAATCATCGCTTAATTTTGAAGCTCTTTCCAATAAACGTGAATGCAGATAGAACACGTCACCGGGGTAAGCTTCTCTGCCGGGAGGTCTTCTTAACAAAAGAGAAAGTTCTCTGTAAGCAACGGCTTGTTTGGAAAGATCGTCATAAACAACCAAAGCGTGTCTTCCGTTATCTCTGAAATATTCGCCCAAAGTTGCGCCTGAGTAAGGAGCGATAAATTGAAGAGGAGCAGGTTCGGTTGCCGTTGCCGAGATAACGGTTGTATAATCCATGGCTCCGTTTTCTTCAAGTTTAGCAACTACCTGTGCAACCGTTGAGCCTTTCTGACCTATGGCAACGTAAATACAAAAGACAGGCTCTATACCCAATTTTTTTGCTTCTTCCGTGTGGGTATATTTTTGGTTTATAATCGCATCAATTGCAACCGCAGTTTTACCGGTTTGTCTGTCGCCAATAATTAATTCTCTTTGCCCGCGGCCGATAGGAATCATCGAATCGATTGCGGCTATACCGGTTTGCAGCGGTTCTTTTACCGGTGCTCTTTGTATTACACCCAAAGCTTTTCTTTCAATCGGCAGATACTTATCCGTGGATATGGAACCTTTACCGTCAATAGGAATGCCTAAAGGTGTAATTACTCTGCCGAGCATTTCTTCGCCGACAGGCATTGAAGCAACTCTCTTTGTTCTTTTTACGGTGTCTCCTTCTTTTATTAACCTCGATTCACCGAAAAGTACGCAGCCGACACTGTCTTCATCTAAGTTTAATACCATTCCGAAAACATCGTTTGGGAATTCGACTAATTCACTCATCATTACCTGCGAAAGTCCGTAAACTCTTGCAATACCGTCACCGACCTGCAACACTGTTCCAACATCATAAATGTCGGCTTCGCTTTCAAAACCCGACAGTTGTCTCCTTAAAATCGCAGATATTTCATCCGGTCTGACTTCAGCCATAATATATTTTCCTTTTAATTTCCTTTTATCAATTTAATGTGATTTCACCTTCCAAGAATTTCTTTTTCAGCAATTCCAATTGGTGTTTTACCGAAGCATCGTAAACGGTATCACCAATTTTTGCAATGAAACCTCCGATAATGGTGTCATCAATTGAATAATTTAACCTTACCTGTTTATTAAGTTTTTGTTCAAAATTTTTCTCTAAAGCTTTTGTTTGATCATCGTCAAAAGTAAAGGCAGTTTTAACATTTACATTTACAATGCCTAAGTGTTCGTCCCTAAGAGCCAAATATTTTTCAAGAATATTAATAAAATGATCTTCTCTTCCTTTTTTAATTACAAATCTTAAAAAGTTAAGAGATTCGGCGTTTATTTTATTTTCAAATATTTCATCTATAATTGATGTTTTTATTTGATTTTTTATAACAGGACTCTCCATAACCGAAACTAACTGTCTGTTAGAGCGGAATACTTTTAGTATAAAATCTACGTCGGCAGATATTACTTCAAGTAAATTCTTACTAAGTGCCGTTTCCAGCAAAGAAGAAGCGTAACGTACTGATACTTTATAATCGCTCATTAGTAATTAGTTTTTTGTTATTTCGTTTATATAAATATCTGCAATTTTCTTTTGAGTTTCTCTGTTCAAATTCTCTTTAAGAATTTTTTCAGCAGCCTGTACGGCAATTTCCGCCACCTGGCTTTTCAACTCTTCAAATGCAGATTCTCTTTGTCTTTCAATCTCCAGGGTAGCGTCGTTAACTATTTTCTGAGCCTGTACTTTGCTCTCTTTTAACATTTGCTCTTTCAAACCTTCGGCATATTCCCTGCTTTTATTAACCAGCTTTTTAGATTCCTCTTCTGCTTTTGCAAGCCTTTCCTTATTTTCAAGAAGAATTTTCTCAGCTTCTTCTTTAGCTCTTTCAGCTTTTTCCAAAGATTCTCTTATCGAAGTCTCACGCTGATCCAATGCAGTTAATATGGGTTTCCAAGCAAACTTTTTCAGAACTATCATTAGAACAATGAAAGTTACTACAGTCCAAAAAATAACCCCGGGATTAACATCAATTATACTTCCTCCGCCTTCGGACGAAAAAGCTGAAATTGATAAAATTAAACCGGTAAGCATATAATTTCCTTTATAAAATAAAAATTATTAAAAGATCCTTTTAACAGGATCGAATAAATAATTTAAGATTTAATTGCTAATAAAATACTTATAACCAACCCGAAGAACCCTAGTCCTTCTATCAAAGCAGCGGCAATAATCATTGCAGTTCTAATTGGGCCTGCAGCTTCCGGTTGTCTTCCAATTGCTTCCATAGCTGAAGCAGCAAGTTTACCGATACCCAAACCGGCACCTATCAAAACAATACCAGCACCTAATCCGGCGCTTAACCAAGCTAATTCCATAATATTTTCTCCTTAGAGTTTTATGTGATTAAAAAAAAGTGATCCTCAATGTTCCTGATGTACTGCCATTCCTATAAAAAGAGCAGTTAACATCGTAAAAATATATGCCTGTATTAATACAATTAAAATTTCCAATAAATAAATAAACAGTGCAAAACCGACCGATACCGGAGCTACTACATAAAATATTGCTTTAAAAAGAAATATTAATCCTATTAAAGATAATACCACCACATGACCGGCTATCATATTGGCAAAGAGACGAATACACAACGCAAAAGGTTTTGTAAACAATCCCAATATTTCAAGCGGTATTATAATTACCAATAACCATGTAGGCATTCCGGAGGGAATCAGTCCCTTAAAATAGCCGAAAAATCCGTTGGCTCTAATTCCGCCAAATTGAATGGCAATAAATGAAAGTCCCGCCAAGGCTGCAGTAATTGCAATATTGCCTGTAACCGTAGAAGAGTAAGGCAGTATTCCGAATATACCGGCTAAAAGTATAAAAAAGAAAATTGTCAGATGAAACGGCAAAAAGTATTCATATCCCTTTCCTATTGTTGGTTTAACAATCTCATCTCTGACAAAAATGATAATAATTTCAAAAAAATTAGCAAATCTATTAGGGATAAGAGACTTTTTATAACTTTTTGCTACAATAACCAACAAAACAATTAATAATAGCGCCACGACCCACGAAAAAAATATGTGTTTGGTAATGGAAATATCGAGACCAAAAAGTGATATATTCGGAAGAGTTATGGAACCGAACGGCTCGAAATGGATGGTTTTAGAATCCATTACTTCCTGTAAAATCCAACCGCTTCCACCCCCGGATTTATTGAGTGTGTCCGCTACTGCTACCGTATCTTTTATAATTTCAACCATTAATTTTCTTTTGTTCTTTGTCTAATAATACCAGATAAATTATCTCAGATATTAAATACAAAATGTAAAAAAATAGAACTAAAAAAATAAATATATTCCTACTTATATCCAAGAATTTTAGAGCTATAAATACAAGTATGAGTAATAAAATAATCCTGACCAGAATCCCCCCATAGAAGCTCAGCATAAAAATGTTAAAATCCTTATTAAATCCTATTTTAATTGAAAGCATACCCAAGCTGTAATTTATAGTTGTAAACAAAATTGCAATGTAACCGGTATAAGCGATGACCGATGATACATAATTAAGATACGAAAGAACAAAAATTAATAAGGTGCAAAATAAGACAAATAAAATTGTAATAATTATAATTTTGCGGGAATTCATTTTTTTGGAGGCTGTAACACTGTTTTTAAAAAATTGTAAAGTGCAGAAAGTATGCCCAAAAATGAAAATATTAATGTTAACCAAGGACTTGTTTGAAATTTTTTATCCAGCCAATAGCCCAACAATACCATTGCGGCTACCGTAACGGCTAACTGCATACCAAGTCCGAGATAATTTCCCAAAGATCTTAGATTATTCTCGTCTTCGGGTTGTTTATCCGTCCGGTTCATTTAATATTCAAAGTTTGTGGTGTTTTTATAGGAATTTTTTCTTCGGAAATCATTTTGCTTGTTCCGTCAAAAATTGCACCGGCAGCAATTACCAAAATCTTTGTAATTAATTCACCTTTTAAACTCGACTTAGCTTCGAGCATCACTTTGTTTTCGGCTCTGACAATTCCGTCTACTTTACCGCCGATAGTAATATCTTTAGCATTAATTTCTCCTTTTACTTTTCCGTTTGTACCAATCGTAATATTACCTTTTGCATCTACGTCGCCGTTAATTACACCGTCCACTCTAATATTACCGCTGCATTTCATTTTCCCCTCAAAAACCACTCCCGAGCTTATGATTGTAAGGTCATTGTTTTCAAAATTATTCTCTTTTTTCAATTTATACTCCTCTTAATAATTTAAAAATAATTTTTTAGGATCAATAGGTACACCGTCTTTCCATATTTCAAAATGAAGATGAGGTCCGGTAGTAACCATTCCGCTGTTTCCGCTAAAAGCAATTATTTCGCCTGTTAATACATTTTCACGTTCTCTTTTCAACAAAATAGAACAATGTTTATAAATAGTTATATAATTTTTCGGATTACTTATTATAAGCATATATCCGTCTTTTACAGAATAATCCGAAAATATAACGTAGCCTCCGGAAGATGCATGAACAGGGGTTCCGCTTTTTAACACGAAATCAATTCCAAAATGTCCTTTATCCGCGTCAAAATTTTGACTTATAAATCCCTCTGCGGGTTTCTCAAAAAAAACCTCGTCGTCTAATTTTTTTTCTTTCTCTTGAAATAATTTATTTATTATAAAATAAAGATCACCCTTTATTTGTTTATTTTTCAGGGTGGAAATCGAATCCTTGGATTCTTCTTTTTTAACATTTAATAAGGAGTCCACCAACGTTGAATCACCCAAATAAATTGCTTCTTTTAACCTTTTATTAATCGTTTTAAATTCAGATAACTCCCTGCTTAAAAAGATCATCCTTTTGTTCAGCATCTCCACTTTTTGAATATCCTCTTTGCTCAAGGTAGGGTTGTTGATTCCCAGCATTCTACCGAGTGGAGCTACATCAAAAGCTAAAAACCCTATTGCAAGAATGAAGAAAGTGTAGGCGGCAATTATTAATATTATGGTTTGTAATTTTAATTTTCTCTGTTTTGCCTGAATGCCTGACTGATCGGGAATTATAATTACAGAAAAAGATTTTAATTCTTTTATTTTTTTTAGATTCATTTTTAATTGTTTATTTAAAATATTTATAAATTAAATCATCAACTTTTATTTTCCCCTGCCGCAATATTTTAGGACTCCTTCCTGTTAGGTCTATTAAAGTTGATGCTACGTGATAGTTCTTTTTTGTGCTGTAAAAAATTGTTTCAACGCTGTTAGAAAATTCCTCAAATATAACACTCGGTTCATTAATCGGCGGATTATCGGCTTTATTTACGCTTGTAGATATTAATGGCATTTTAATTTCATCTAAAAGTTTTAAACAAAATCTGTGATTAGGAATTCTGAAAGCCGCATCGTTCGCGTTTAATATTTTGCTGTATTTTCTATTCAGATTTAAAACAACAGAAACCGGATTCGGCCACAACTCTAACAGAAAGTCTAAATATTTTTCAGATGAAACATCAATATATTCCAACAAAGTTTCAATATTATTTATAAGCATAATATTTTTTTTCTTCGTACTTCTGCCTTTTAGCTTGCTGATTTTATTAGCGGCATTTTCATTAAACGGATTTGCGCCAAAACCATAGATTGTATCTGTAGGATATATAAATATTGAACCGTCTAAATAGAGCCTTTTAGCCAAAGCTACGGAATCATTCAATTTTTCGTCAACATTTATTTTTACAGCGTTTGCTGTTTCAATCATTTAACATTTCCTTAATTTTCTTTATAATTTTTTCGGGTTTTAAATTATTACCGCAATCAAAAGTTCCTATCGGACATTTCTGCAACCCGTGAATTCCGCAAGGCTTACATTTCAAGTCATCAAAAGAAATAAAACTGCTTTTCTTGTTGTACGGATAGAACCCAAACTCAGGTACGGTAGAGCAATAAATTGTTAGAACAGGTATATCGGCACAAACGCCTAAATGAGTCGGAGCGCTGTCATTGGCAATTAATATTTCCATTTTTTTCAAGAACTCCACGGATTCTATAACCGTAAATTTACCAGCAACCGAAATTGCTTGTTCGCCTATTTCATCAGAGATTGATTCGCACAACTCCGCATCATCTTTTCCGCCAATCATGAAAACGGTATAAGACTCTGCAGTTAAAAACTTTGCCACTTCAACAAAATATTCTCTTGGAAATTTTTTGGTTTCCCAAATGCTTCCCGGTGCTATTGCAGCAAGTTTAAAATTAGATATTGAATTTACAAAAAATTCGTCTATTTTGTGTCCGGATTCGGCATCGATTTTAAGTTCGGGTATAATTTCCCAGGATTCTTCATCATAACCATAAGAAATTAAATCTAAATTTCTCTGCACTTCGTGTTTTTCTCTTATATAGGGAATTATTTTATTGTAAAAAAATTTCAATTTTGAATTAGAAAAAGAAATTCTTTCATCAGCTCCTGTTAATATTGTCAGTAATGCCGAACGAAAAGACCTGTGGGGAGAAAATATTTTTGAATAATTATTTTGTTTTAATTTTTTGGCAAAGTTATAAAGTGAAATAAAACCTTTTTGTTTATTCTTTTTATCAATTTTAAACACATTATTTACAAAAGGCGAGGAACTGAATATTTCTTCTGTTGAAGGAATTGCAACAACGTCAATCAGTACATTTTTATCTTGTTCCTTTAACTTTTGGATCATAGGTAAGGTTAAAATCGCATCACCTATAAAAGCAGTTTGTATTATTAAAATTTTCTGCATAATTAATGAGTTAAATCTAAAAAAGTTATATTCATTATTAATATCTTTTGGTTATATCTTAAAATCGAATCTTAAATTCCTTTAACTAACTTTTTTTAGATTCGCTTCATTAATGTTTCCACCTTTTATGCATCCACAACCATTGTTCGGGATGCCGCTCAATAATTTCTTGCAGATGGGTCATATATCTTTGAATAATTTCAACTTTTTTCTCTTCTATATTTTCGGGTAAATTTTCCAAAGACAATTCTTTGAAAATAATTTTATACCGGTCGTCTTTTTGTCTTACAGGAATTGCGCAAATTAAAACAGCATTTGTTTTTAAAGCAAGAGTAGCAGGTCCTGGGAAAACCGAAGTGCTTATACCGAATAAATTAACCCTAATTCCATCTTCATCTCCTCTTTGATCGGCTGCCATAACCACAATTTTCTTTTCCTTAAGTTTTTCATACACCTTTCTTATTTTCACACCCATAGGAATAACTTCGTTCCCGAATCTCGTTCTTGTCTTTCTCAACCAATTTGTTACATAAGGATTTCTTTGGTTTTTAATTACAATGTATAACTTTGTATTTAACAGTATTCCGGTTGAAATTGCCATATATTCCCAATTGCCGGAATGCGCCGTTAAAAGAATTATTGGATTATTCTCTTCATATTTCTTTTTCACTAATTCTAAGTTTACACACTCAACATTTTCAATTAACTTTTTCTCGGATATATGCGGCAGGTACATTATTTCCGTAAATGTAACGGCAAAACTCTTATAATTATCGTATGATATCCGTTTTAATTTTTGGGGTGATAAATCGGGAAAAGCGATTTTTAAGTTTTTTAAAACCGTGGATTTTCTTATGGGGACTATATAATAAAAAAAGAAAGCAATAACTACGGATATTTTTCTGGAAAGATTAAGTCCTAAAATCTTAAAAAGGTAACTAAAAGAGATAAACAGAGAATATTCAAGTACATTTTGCATAATTTTTATATAATTTTTTTGGATATTAAATTTATTGATTCGTTAAGATAAATGGTAATGAAAATGCAAAAAAAAGGCATTAAACCTAAATTAGATTTAATGCCCGGAAATTAAATAAATGTAAAATTTTAACGAGTAGATATTCTTGCAAGCCAATTCTGGTCGTGATATTCGTTTCTTTTGGTAGAATGAACAAGAATATAATTAGAAAATCCCGTTAGATCGGCAAAGATAAAAGTAACCCCGCCTTCAATTTGTTCGTACGTCCAAATCTCATAGGGTTTTGTGTCCTTTTGATTAGGGAATCTTTCTATTTGGTTGGGTTCGCCGTACATTATAAAAACCCTGCCCATGTCGGTTTTAATACCGTTTCTGGAAATATTTTTAAATCTTACTGCTGCTTCACGTACTCTTTTAAAATATGAAGTGTAGTACTCATTCTTTGGGGTTTCTTTATTATTATCTCGTTTTTTCCAGAATTTAAATAAATACTCCCTCTTACCCTTTAAGGTGTTTATTTTTTTCCATTGATCTTTTTCATTTTGGGTAGCGATATACTCTGAAGCATCCCAAACATAATTGGTCTCTTCCTCTGATAAAACCGCAAATTGCGAGCTTAAAACTCCCCTCAAGTTTTTAGAAACAATATTTTTTTTCTCTATATCGGGATTGTAAACAAAAAATTCTTTGGAAGAAATAATGCCGTAGTTATTAACACTGTCAACTATTGATAAAATCAAGTTATACTTACCTGTAGGATATTTTGAAACATTAAGCGCGCCAACCTTTACAATCGCGGGCAATTTTTTTCCGATTTTATCTTTCTTGAAATACACTTTTTGATTATTGTTATTCATTATAGAAGTTTCAAAAATAAGATTATTAAAACTTTTTGCTTTATCCAGGTTATATAATTCACCATAATAAAAAACAACGGGAACCGCTTTACCGTAAATATCCAGCGGGTATGGTATTACTTCGAGGGTATTCTTGTAAAAAATTGAATTCTTATCAACACCGTCATTTTTAATATTGGAAGCTAATTGAATATCGCTTATCCTTAATTTAGACGAACTATAAGGAATTACGTCAAAAGAAAAACTGAAATCTTTTTTAAGCGATAAATTATTGTTATCAAAACCTTCCGCGGTGCAGGAATATTTACCTTCGGGTATTACAAAGGCTATCATACCGACTAAGTTTTTAGACTTTTTATTCCCGTTTTTATCGGATATTAAACTTGGGATTCTCCATTTTTTATTCAAAAAATCTTTATTGGAAGCAGTATTAATAATATGTAACTGTAGTAAACCCTCGACTATGGTTTTACCGTCTTTATCAATCCTTGAAAGCTGATCGCCGGGGAAAGAATAATAAAACTCAACGTAATTGGAGGTTGAATCGTATTTAAAACTTGCGTAATCGACATTAAAATTAAATTGTTTTTGAGGTAACGCAACAGATACAAGTAAGAACATTAAAGTTACAATATAATATAAATTTTTCATGGCTGCCTTCATTTAAGTAGAAATTAATATTTAAAGAAAGATCGAATCATTAAAATATAACTATTAGAAATAATAGTCTACAAAAAAATGACCGCTTACAATCTGATAAACCCTACATTGGAGAAACCTTCGAATGATGAAATTTTGTCCAATACTTCTTTATCTACAGGATTATCAACATTAATAACGGTAAAAGCCTGGTCGCCTTTGTCTCTTCTGCCCAGGGATAAACCGGCGATGTTTATATTTTTATCCGCCAACAATTTACTTACAACCGAAAGCATTCCGGGTTTATCGTCATTTGTATAGAATAATAAATAACCTTCAGGGTTAACTTCAAGTCGATAATTATTCACCCCCACAATTCTGGTTTCTTTATTCCCGAAAACGGTTCCGTCAAATTTCCGTAATTCATCTTTTGAATGAAACGTTATGCTAAGTAAATTTTTGTAATCGATATTCGAACTTGATTTTATTTCGTTTATTATAATTCCGTTCTCTTCAGCCAGTAAAGGAGCATTAATTAAATTTACGGTATCTTCCAGTTTGTTGTTTAAATATCCTTTTAAAACGGAAATGGAAAGCAGCCGGGTAAATTTATGTAAAGTTTCTCCGCAATAATTAATATCAATTTGCTTTAATTTACTCTTGCTGAGTTGCGAATATATTTTGCCTATTTTTTCACAAAGCTTAACGTAGGACAAAATATCTTTGTTGTTTATTGCCTCAATTCCCACGCCGTTAACCGCTCCTTTAATTTCTTTTCCGTTAAAATAATCGGCTGTTTGATGAGCTATTTGTACAGCAACTTTTTGCTGTGCTTCTTTAGTAGAGGCTCCGAGATGCGGGGTGGTAATTACATTTGGATGTTTCAATAAAGGGCTTTCAAAGTCAGGAGGCTCCGTTTCGTAAACGTCGATAGCAGCGCCGCTTACACGTCCGTTTTCCAAAAATTTCAACAAAGCGGATTCATCAATTAATCCTCCCCTTGCGCAATTAATAATTTTAACTCCGTTTTTACATTTACCAAGTACCTTTTCACAAATTATGTTTTTTGTTTCATCCGTTAAAGGAACGTGGACGGAAATTATATCCGAATTTTTATAAAGTTCGTTTAGACTTACCAATTTCACACCCAGTTTGGAAGCCGCTTCTTCCGACATAAGCGGGTCAAAACAAATTACATTCATTCCAAAAGGTATTGCCCGAAGAGCCACCTCTTTTCCAATTTTTCCTAAACCGATAATGCCCAGAGTTTTATTGTTTAATTCAACGCCTTTGAATTTACCCCTTTCCCACTTGCCGGAATTCATTGAAGCATTTGCCTGGGGTACGTTTCTGCTTAAGGATAACATCAAAGCCATAGTGTGTTCCGCGGCGGAAATAGTATTGCCGCCGGGCGTGTTCATTACAAGAATACCCTTGCGGGTTGCCGCGTTTATATCAATATTATCGCATCCGGTGCCTGCACGACCGATAACATTTAAATTGTCAGCCGATTCAATAAGTGTATTATCCACTTTGGTTCTGCTGCGAACGATAAGCCCGTTAAATTCTTTTATTGAATTTTTAATTTCGTCGGGAGTAATATCCGGAAGGTAAGTTACGTCAATTCCGGAATTTTCAAGAATTTCTTTACACTTAATATCAATTGCGTCCGATATCAAAATTTTTTTCATAATTTTTCTCGGTTAATAAAAGTTAACTAACAAAAACAAAAAAGGCTCGCCGTCAGCAAGCCTCAATCAAGAACTTTAATAATTTAACTTTGGATTGCTAAGCAACTGCATCCAATTTTTGTGAGATTTGTGATTTAGGTACGGCACCGATAATTGTATCCTTTACTTCACCGTCTTTAAATACAAGCAAGGTTGGAATACTCCTTACTCCGTATTTAATTGCTGTTTGTTGATTATTATCAACATCTAATTTACCTATTTTAACCTTACCCTCGTACTCGCCCGCCAATTCTTCAACTAAAGGGGCAATCATTCTGCAGGGTCCGCACCAAGCAGCCCAAAAATCGATCAGCACGGGGATGTCTGAATTTAATACTTCTTTTTCAAAGTTCTCATCAGTTATTTCTAATGGTTTCATTTTTATCCTTTAAAATGTAATACTTAAATATAATTTTAAAATTACTTTTGTCCAACAAAATTTACTACATCTTCTCCGCCGTCTGCATTTATTACTCCGCCGGATATCCATTCTCCTCCGTCCTTGCAGAGCAGAGAAATTACTTTGGATACATCTTCGGGTGTTGTCAATCTTCCTCTCGGGTTTTTTCTTTTGGCAACATCCATCATCATTTCGTTTCCGGGAATTTTTCTAAGAGCAGGTGTATCGGTAACGCCCGCCATTATTGCATTTGCGGAAACCCCCATAAAGCCCAGCTCCTCATTAAGCTGACGAATGTGTGATTCCAAAGCAGCTTTGGCGGCCGAAACAGCACCGTATGTAGGTATTACGGAATGAGAACCTGAACTGGTCATTCCGAATATTCTTGATTTTTCAGCCAATAAATTATTCGTAAAAATATCCTGAACCCAATACACAAGTGAATTTGCCATAACGTCTATTGTCATTTCCAATTGTGCTTTTGTTATTCCGACTTCGCCTTTGTCGGGGATAAAATTTTTCAGACTTCCAAAAGCCAATGAATGCATTATTACTTTAATTAAAGGCTCACCGTTTAACAGCGTGTTTAAATCTTTTAAAACTTCGGCTCTTTTCAAAGCGTCGGCGGCATTGATGTTGTAAAACTTTTGTTTTACTCCGCAGCTCTCTATGCTTTTGATAATTTCTTCAACATTATGCATAGTTGCCTGGCGGTCTAAATGCACCCCGATTATATTAAAACCGTCTTCGGCTAATTGCAAAGCGGTTGCTTTTCCAAACCCGGAAGATGCTCCTAAAATCAGCGCCCAATATTTTTTATTATCATTACTCATACTTACTTCCGATTAAAAATTTTTTAAGTGCAAAGTATACTAAATAGCAATGTGTTATTCAACTATATCGGCAACAGTCTTATAAATTGTGATATTTGTTACACCTTAATCCAAAAAATTTACTGACATAATTGAATGGAATTTTCACCTAAAATATTAATAAGAGAGTTTATTAAATCATTCGACGGTTCGGCTTTGAATTCATTTAAAAAGAACAGTCTGCCTTTGGATCCGTTATTTTTTAAATGAAGATATACGGGTATGTTCCCTTTGTTTTTAACTAATATTTCCTTTATTGTATTTAATTCTTTTTCGCCGAATACGTGTTCGTCAAATTTTATTTTTATGCTCTTTGTAAATTTTTTCTTTGCTTCTTCTATGGGAATTATCTCCTCAATATGAAGTTTAATTGTATCTCCGCTGCTCTCAGGCCTGCCAACAATTATTACACACTTTTCTTCTTCAACAAATTGACCGAACTTTTCATAAGTCTTGGCAAACATTAAACATTCGCAAGAGCCGGAGAAATCATCAAGAGTGAAAAATGCCATAGTCCGGTTCGATTTGTCGATTTTCCTTTTTATTGTTGTTATTACACCGCAAGCTCTTACCATTTCATCGTTTTGGTGTTCAAGTGCAGAGCCTAATCGAACAGTCGTAAATGAATTGTATTCCAAAATATATTTTTTGAGCGGATGCCCCGTAATATAAAAACCGGTTACCTGTCTTTCTTTTGCCAGCCTTTCCCTCGGCGACCATTTTTCAACCTTGCTCAATTCAGGCGGTTTTATTTTCATATCTTCGTGACTGTCACCGAACAAACTGTTTTCAGCCGTGATTTTAGAGTTTTGTACTTTATGTCCGAATTCAAGAGCACTCTCTATCGAATCAAATAAAGCGGCTCTATTATTATTGACGGAATCAAATGCACCGGCAAGTACCAATCCTTCCAGTCCTCTTTTGTTAACTATTCGAGTGTCGACCTTTGAACAAAAATCGAATATACTTGAGAAATTATTCTGTAAACTTTTTCTTACCCTTATTATTTCTTCAACGGCGGGAATTCCTACATTTTTAATGGCGCTCATTCCAAAACGGATTTTGCCGTTCTCAACGTTAAAATTAACTGTGGGATTGTTTACATCGGGCGGCAAAACCTCAATCTGCAATTTTCTGCAATCTTCCAAAAATGCCGCTACTTTATCCGAGTTACCAAATTCATTTGTTAAGTTTGCGGCTAAAAATTCAGGCGTGTAGTGAGCTTTTAAATACGCTGTTTGATAAGCAACCAAGCTGTAGGCAACCGCGTGACTTTTATTAAATCCGTAGTTGGCAAATTTTTCAATATTCTCCACTATTTGTTCCGCTACGGAGCGTTTTATTCCGTTGCCTACGGCTCCTTCTAAAAATTGTTTCTTTAACTTGGACATTGCTTTCAAATCTTTTTTGCCCATCGCTCTTCTTAAAAGATCCGCATCGGCAAGACTCATTCCGCCTATTTTATTTGCAATCTGAATTACCTGTTCCTGATAAACGATAATTCCGTATGTTTCCTTAAGTATTTTTTCCAAAAGAGGATGTAAATACGTAACCTTGGTTTTACCGAATTTCCTTTCTATAAATTCATTGATGAACTCCATCGGTCCGGGACGATAGAGTGCATTCATCGCCGCTAAATCATTAATGGAAGTCGGTTGAAGTTTCTTCAAATATTCACGCATCGGAGGAGATTCAAACTGGAACACGCCCGTTGTTTGCCCGTTTGAGAATAATTTATACGTCTTCTCGTCCTCAAGCGGAATACTGTCAATATCAATTTCTACGTTATGGTTTTGTTTAATCAGCTTGATTGCATCCCTAATAATTGTAAGTGTGCGCAAACCGAGAAAATCCATTTTAAGCAACCCTGCCTGCTCAATCTCTTTCATATTGTACTGTGTAACTACTTCCGTCTGATTAACCGCATTTGCAAGGGGTACAAAGTTGCTGATTTCTTCGGGACAAATAACAACGCCTGCCGCGTGTTTGGATGCATTCCTGTTCATACCCTCAAGAACTTTTGCATATTTAATTAAATTTACAAGTTCGGGGTCTTTTGTTGTTTTAAGATATTTCAGTTCGGGTACTTTTTTAATTGCTTCGTCAATAGTAAAAACTTTTCCAAACTTAGATGGAATATATTTTGTAATATTGTTCACTGTCGGTATGGGAATATTTAGAACACGGGCGACATCTCTAAGTACCATTTTTGAAGAAAGCCTGTTGAACGTAATTATCTGGCTTACGCAGTCATTGCCGTATTTTTCACGAACATATTCGATTACATCATTCCGCTGGTCATCGGCAAAGTCAATGTCAATATCGGGCATTGATTTTCTGGAAGGGTTGAGAAATCTTTCAAAAAGCAGGTTGTATTTTAAAGGATCAATATTTGTTATCCCCAATGCGTAAGCTACCAAACTGCCTGCCGCGCTGCCTCTTCCGGGACCGACGGGAATATTGTTCTTCTTTGCGGCATTTATAAAATCCTGTACAATCAGAAAATATCCTGCAAACCCCATTTTTTTGATTGTTGAAATTTCAAAGTCAAAACGTTCTCTAATTTCGGGTGTAACTTTTTCAAATTTTTTATTAAGACCTTCCTCTGCTAATAATTCAAAGTATTCATCTAAAGTTTTTGCGGAAGAATCTTCGGGGATTGGGAAATTAGGGAAATGGTATCCGTCCGGATCAAGTTGAAGGTCAATTTTGGAATCGATTTCCAGCGTATTTTCAATTGCATCTTTGTGGTTTTTAAAGAGTTCTTTCATTTCTTCCTGAGATTTAAAATATATCTCGTTGGTTTGATACCTTAAATCTCTGTAATCCCTTCCGGTTTTATCCGCAAGAAGCAAAAGAATATTGTGGGCAATAGAGTGTTCCTGTTCAATATAATGGCAGTCGTTTGTTGCAACCAATTTTATTCCCAAATCCCGGGATAATTTCGGCATCCCTTCGAGCACGGCTTTTTCAACATCCATTTTATGGTCTTGAATTTCCAGATAAAAATCATCGCCGAAAATATCTTTAAAAATTGCCGCCGTTTTTTTTGCTTTATCGTAATCATTATTTACAAGGTCTACGGCAACTATTCCGCCGGCGCAGGCGGACGAACAAATCAATCCTTCTCGGTATTTCCTCAAAAGTTCGAGATCAATTCTGGGCTTATAGTAAAAGCCTTCGGTATGTCCCAAGGTTGAAAGTTTTACAAGATTTTTATAGCCTTGCAGGTTTTTAGCAAGCAATATTAAGTGGTTGTAATGTTTTGCTCTTTTCCTTCCGTTATCGGAGTCGGTCTTACCTCTATTAAACCTTGAGCCTTCCTTAACAATATATGCTTCCATCCCTACAATCGGTTTAATCCCTGAAGCTACGGCTTTGCGGTAAAACTCAGCAATACCGTACATTACCCCATGGTCGGTTAAAGCTACGGCGTGCATTTTATTTTTTTGGGCAGCTTCTATTAGTCCGTCAATTGTGCAAGCTCCGTCCTGCAGACTGTAATGTGAATGATTATGTAGATGAATGAAGTCGCTCATAAAATAAAATTTGTTACGGCCACTATTTTAAAAATGAAGAGATAAAGGGAAAAACGAACGATTAATCCCGGCAAAATTTCTACAGCAAATGTATAAAAAAATTTTGTTAATTATATACGAAGTTTAGGATAGATAAATAAAAAATTATAAATGTTTCAAATAAATACGTAGAGACGACTCCTTGGACAGTCACTCTCTGATATCCTTTCTCTCTATCCACAACAAAGACAAAGAAAAAACTACTCTCATTAAAGAATAACAGCAAAAACCCAGTTTCTTGAAGAAACTGGGTTTTTAAAAAAATTATTCAAAGAAGATGTGACTAATATTGAAAGAATACCAAAATTCCCTATGTTTTAATAACATCGGGAATTTTTGCATTTTCTTTCTTTTGTTTTATGTTTTACCTTACTTCATCAGCAAAAGTTTTTTAGCGGAAGAAAAGTCGTTTACTTTTATTCTGTAAATATACACT
>CAZAOG010000010.1:0-48334 GCA_964486645.1 uncultured Ignavibacteriaceae bacterium
CCATTCCGCCTTCGCCCAATTTCTCCGTAATTTTATAGTGTGAAATTGTTTTGCCGATCATAAAATATCTCCAATAAATTTATTAAGGCTTTTCCCTACGCTAAAGCTTCGGTGAACAAGTCGGTAAACATATCCGCCCTGTCTTACGAAGCTTAAGCGTAGTAAGGCTTTGCCGAACTTGTCTGCCGGTAGGCAGGTTTGCTCAATTATTTTATGGTGTGAAATTGTTTTGTCAATCATTTTAAAAGTTCCTAAATTTTTATTTGGAATTACCTTGTGGTATTGCAATAATTATTTTTTTTATTTCCCTTGCATAAGCTTTACATAACCCGGTTCTTTACGAATATTTTCAAAATCGGGGTCTCTTTTTATCCATTCGAAATTCACATAACCGTTTTCAATTGCTTTAGTAAGTAATTCTACTGCGGGTTTATTTTCTTTTAGTCTTGAGTAAAGGCAGGCTCCGTAATACATCATAATAGAATCATTCGGACTCAGTTCCAAAGCTTTTTCTCCTTCTGTTTTAGCCTTTTCATTTTCTCCAATTATGGCAAGCGTAACGGCGTATGACATTCTTCTGTAGGTATCCTCAGGATGTTTTAATAAATAATCGGGGTAAATTCTAATCACGTCGTGTAAAACTTGATTGTATTTTTCAGCAGGTCCTACTCTTTCATAAAACATTTGAAGATCAGAATATGCTATTAAAAAATTCGGATTTATTTCAATGGCTTTTTCTAAAGCATCAATAGCTTCGGCATCACGATCGGTAGAATGATATATCCGGGAAAGTATCCAATATGCATTGTCATTTTGAACGTCAAGCTCAATAGCTTTTTTAGTCGCGGATAAAGCTTCATCAAGTTCGTTTTTACCAAAATATGCCAGTCCAAGTGATGTATAGGCTGCAGATAAAGTTGAATCGTACATTAATGCTTTTAAACTGACTTCCAAGGCTTTGTCGAGCCAGCTTTCTTGTCTGTCAAAATCTCTATACATTGTACCGTAAGCTTCACCTAAGCCTGCATAAGCGGCAGCAAAACGGGAATCTAATTCAAGAGCTTTTTGAAATAGCAGAATTGCAAAATCCAAATTGCCTTTGGTTCTGCTTTCAAGGAAATTTCTACCGCGTAAAAAACAGTCAAATGCTTCCGCATTTAATGTTTGTCTTTTAGTAAGTTCAATTTTTTCTACAGGCGTAAGTTTCAACATAAGAGCATCTACAATTTCTTTGGAAACTTTTTCTTGTATGTCAAAAATGTCTTCCAATTTTCCTTTAAAAGTTTCCGCCCACATTTGAGTTCCTTTACTTACATCAATAAATTGTACTGAAATTCTCAAATCATCTTTGAATTTTCTCACACTCCCTTCTATTATGTAACGTACTCCGAGTTCTTTCCCAATGGCTTTTACATCTTTTTTTGTGTTTTTATATTGCATTGAAGAAGTTCTTGCCAAAACACTTACTTCTTTAATTCTTGATAAGTTTATAATTAATTCTTCTGTAAGCCCGTCACCAAAATAATCGGTTTCTTTATCCGGACTGATATTTTCAAAAGGTAAGACTGCGATGGATTTTTCTTCAGCCTTAATTACTTTTTTATCTTTATTGGTCTTAAATTCTTTCAGATCGGAAATGAATTCACTTAAATCCTGATATCTTAAGTTTTTATCCTTTTCTAACATTCTCTTTACAATCTGCTCAAGCTTAATAGGAACATTTTCGTTTATGGAAGTTATTGATTCAGGTTCTACATTTAATATTGAGTAAATAATTGCCTGTTCAAATTCTCCGTTGTATGGTAATCTGCCTGTAAGCATTTCATAGAAAATTACACCTAACGACCAAATATCTGAGCGATTATCCGATTTTTCACCTTGTGCTTGTTCGGGTGCCATATAAGAGGCGGTACCCAAAGTAGTTCCAATTTTTGTTATCTGCCCGTTGCCTTTAACTTTAGCAAGTCCGAAGTCCATTATTTTTACAGTTCCTGTACTTGTTAACATTATGTTGCTGCTTTTAATATCCCGATGTATAATTCCTCCTTGGTGGGCTGCATACAGACCATTTGCAGCCTGCTCTATAATGTTAAGTGATTCGTCCGGATTTAATAATCCATTATTTATTTTTTCTTTTAGTTCCGGACCATTTATATATTCCATAACTATAAAAATATTATCTTCAAATTCTTCGATAGCGTGAATTGTAGAAATATTCGGATGATTAAGAGCTGCGGCAGCCTGTGCCTCCACTTCAAATCTTTTCTTTTCTTCTTCATTAGCATTTATAAAAAGCGGAAGAAATTTTATTGCTACATCTCTTTTTAGTTTTGTATCTTTTGCTTTATACACAACGCCCATTCCGCCTTCACCTAATTTCTCTTCAATATTATAGTGAAGAATTGTACTTCCGATCATTTGTTTATTCCTTTTCATTATTAATATGTTATTCCAACCTCATCCTCATTGCATTCGGGAACTGTTTTAAAATTTTATACGAAATTACGTCCTGTAACTATATCATAATTTCCTACCGTTAAATCGTCACTTGTTTTTACGTGTGAGTTGTATTGCTTCTCAAGTGACATTTTCCATAAATAAAACCGAGAGAAAGTATGCTTAACCTTATCCAGCAAAGTCTTGTAAGTATCGCTTATTTCGAAGTTAGAAGCATCTTCTTTAGTGTCCCAAATTGTTACCGATAAGAAGTCTTCATTTTCATTAATGCTGTGTGTTAAAAAAGCATATCTGCAACCTTTGGTTTTACGAAAAGCAGGAATAATTGATTGGGCATAAATCATTTTAAGTTCTTCCATTTTACTTTCCTGAACTTTTATAGAAACAATCCTTACAAACATTTTATTATTGTCTATTTCTATTTTATCCGTTTCTTCTTTTTGAACGTCAATAGTGTATTTTTTAGCTGCGGGTATTTCGGGTTCGTCTAAATAATTTATTTTCATATCTTCGGAAAGCTGGATCTTCCATTCCGAAGAATCCGAAAGATACGGCTTTACCCGGTCTGACAATTCTTTGAAAGTACTGCTGTTCTCATAGTTTTCGGCGTGCTTTTGTGTTTGCCAAAAAGTTAAAGAAATGAATTCGTTTTCATCCGGTTTACTTTTAATAAGCACGGCAAAGATGCAGCCCGGTATGGTTTGCAGTTTTGGCGAAACGGTTTCTCTGTAAAATTTTGCTATCTCATCATTATAAGTAGGATTAACTTTTATTTGGAGCAGACGCATAAACATGATGTATCTCTCCCATATTTTTAGTGGAATTTGAATTTTTTATTTATACAGATTTGAAATTTATTTTATCTCTTTAGGCTAATTGGAAGATAAATACGGTATTCAAATCATAACATTTAATATTTTTTAATCTCTCTTAATGACAATAATTGTCATATCATCCATTTGAGGTTGTCCGACCGCAAAATTGTTTACATCGTTTATAATCAGGTCAATAATTTCTTCAGGGTTTTTGGTTTTATTTTTCAAAAGTAGTTCGGTTAATCTTTCTTCTTCGAATTCTTCTTCTTCAGCGTTCATTGCTTCGGTTATGCCGTCGGAAAAAATTACCAGTAAATCACCTTTATCAAATTGAATAACTTCTTCTTCGTAAGGAACCGAAGGCATTATTCCCACAATCACTCCGCCTACATCCGGTCTTTTAATAGTGTTATCCGATCTGATGAGGAAAGGATTATTATGCCCTGCATTAGTATAAGTAATTTCGTTTTTCTCTCGATTTAAAATTCCGTTAAACAAAGTAGCAAATTTTGTAGGGGCGGTATTGTGATAAAGCAGGTCATTTGCAAAAGCAACACTTTCTTTACACGAGGTATTTAATAAAGTCTGACCGCGTAGAGTAGCTTGTAAATTTGACATAAGTAAAGCCGCCGGAATTCCTTTACCTGTAATATCGGCTAAACAAAAGGCTAAGTTATTATCATCCAAATGTATAAAATCATAATAATCTCCGCCCACTTCTTTTGCGGGTATGCTTTTGCCGGCAATTTGATAACCATCAAATTCGGGGTCTTCTTTAGGCAGCAGGTTTACTTGAATATCATAAGCAAGTCTCATTTCTTCCTGCAATTTAATCAGGGTCTGTTCGCCCAAATATAGTCTTGCATTTTCAATTACGTGTGCAGACTGTGCCGAAATAATTCCGAGGAGTCTTTGATCATCATTTGTAAAACCCGAATCGCTTTTTTTATTAAAAACGGTTATCAGTCCGATCATATTTCCTTTTAACTGCATAGGGACACTAAGCAGGGATTTGATTGGGAAGTCGGTTCCGTTTCCCCCTTCGGTATGGAATCTTCTGTCGTTCTCAAAATCATTTATAAGTAAAGGGTTTTTGTTTACAAGCATCCAGCCTGTCAACTGTGTATCTAAACGGTAGGGAAGCAGGTTTATGGCGCTGTCCTGCTTTCTTATCATGGTGTGGAAGGGTTTCTCTTCGTCTTTTTCATCCAATAACATTACCACGCCTTGTTCAACTTTCAGGTGTTTCACGCATTTACGTATAATTAAATCCACAATCTTTTCAATCGATAGTGTGGAGGTAATTGCCGTAGTAATTTCATTTATTACCGAAAGTTCCTCGACGGCAGTACGAAGTTTTATATTTTCATTCTGCAGTTTAGAAAGTATTTCCTGCTCTTGATTTGTAATCATCAAATCTCATTAATGCTAAATAGAGAAAAAGGTTCTGTTATTTCCCTAACTCTAATAAAAACTATGAGTTAGTTGTTAGGCTTAACTGAGGAATAACAATTTGTAATATACAATAAATTACCTAAAATTAAAATTACATTACCGGTATCCGAAACAAAATAGAATTCTTGGCTTTACTGTACAAAACAAAATAAATAATTAAGAAGATTCGATAAGTCGGACAGGTTGGGCTGCAAATAAAAAAGTATTATTTATTTGTCGTACAACAATTCGCCTGCCGCTACGGCAGACGGGCTGAAACGCTTTGCTTATCAGGGGATTTGTTTGTTTTCTCTTTATGAGCGAAACAGCGTTTCGCTTTACAAATTTTACTTTTTTTTAACACCTACGGCATTTGAGCTTGGAATAAAATTAGAAAGGTTCTTTACATATATAAAAAAAGGATATCAAATGTAATTTTGATACCCTTAACTTAGTGCTTGTGGATTTTTATCAAGGATGCTTGAAATGTTTTGCATTCTTATTTTTGTTTTCAGGTGTAAAGTTTTTCAGAAACCTTATTAAAAACAAAAAGAAAAATCCCAGGATAGACATTTCGGCATCTTCTATTTCAATAACGAAATTAGGTATGCTGCCGATTAAAGAGCCTATCCATTTCGCAAAAATTAAAGTCGTAAAGAATATTGCAAAGCCATAAAAACCCGATAATAAGGGTAGGGCTACATATTCATACAACTTTTCCTTTAACGAAATACGTTTTGTAACACTTTTTTCCATCATTCGACCCCAACAGTTTATTGATGTAAAATGTTAATAGAAGTAATATTAACTTATTCTGAAAATAAAATACAAAAAATTTATAAATAGAACAAAAATGTTATTTCCGGGGTTAAATAATGTTTTGATGTGCTAATATAAAATCAACCGACATTCCAAAATTCAACTGCTGTCGCAGTTGTGTTTTCCCTTGTTGTTTTCTTACCTCGAATTTCATTCGAGGCTATTGTAGATTCAACTGCTGTCGCAGTTGTTTTTTTTCAATTTCCGAAAACTAAAGTTGACATCACAAGATTCCCGATATCTGTATTTTTAACATTTCTCGTATTTTAAAAATTACTTTATATTTTAGTTCTCAATTTCATTTGAGAAAGATATCGGGAATCTTTCCCAATTCAAATTACAGAAGACTGCATCCGTCTTCGTCCGGCAGCTGTCGGACTTCGCCGGACAGGTCTGCAGTCGGATAATTTAACACCTAAAAACCACACGAAAATCTGTTATTTGCTTTTTCCGTTTCCGGCACATCAAAATATTATTTAGCCATTTCCGGCTATCGTCAAACTTAATTCCGCTGAAGAGCCTTGCATTGTTAGGTAAGGAAAAAATATAACGAATATTCATATTTCAAAAATAAATATGGAATTCCGGATATTCACATAAGCGTGAACTCCGGAATAACATTTCATTAATTACTTTTTCAATTTGTAGTTTGAAGTCCAAACATTATTAGCTTGATTTTTATCCGGCAGTTGGAAATCCGGGTCAATTATTACCGAATCCAATAAACCGGTAGTTGTAGTTTTAAACGACCAGGTTGCGCCTCTGTGCCACACTTCAATCGGCAGTTTCATTCTTGTAACGGTTCCGTCCTTTTCAACAATTTTTAACGGAACGGGCATAGCCATTTTCTCTCTGTTCGAAATTGAAATAACGGCGCCTTGTTGCGGATCTCCGTTTACATATTGAACATTATCAACCGCCTGGTCGAGCTGCCAATCGTTGTAGAACCACTCTTTCCAAAACCAATTTAAGTTTTCGCCGGCTACCGAGTTCATTGTTCTGAAGAAATCTTTTGGTGTCGGATGTTTGAATGCCCATCTTTTTATGTATTCTCTGAAAGCAAAATCAAATCTGTCGTGACCCAATACAACTTCTCTTAACATATACAAACCGATTGCAGTTTTAAAATATGCATTATTGCCCAAACCTTTTGATTGAATAACGTAGGGATAATTCATTATCCGTTCGCTAATATCGCTTAAAGTATAATTAAGTACTTTTCTTGCGGAATCTCTTCTCGATTTGTATTCGCCGTTGTTAAAATTTCTTGTGGAATAAATATTTATAAAGGAATTAAATCCCTCGTCCTGCCACATATATCTTCTTTCGTTAGAACCTACAACCATAGGGAACCAATTATGTCCGAACTCGTGATCCGTAACTCCCCAGAGTCTTCTGCCTTTAGCTTTGTAACTGCAAAAAACTATTCCGGGATATTCCATTCCGCCGACTCTTCCCGCAACATTTACTGCAACGGGGTAAGTGTACGGGAACCAAGTTTTGGAATTATACTCAATGGAATTTTTAACATACTCGGTTGATCTTCCCCAAGCGGAGTCGTCTGCTACTTCAACGGGATAAACCGACATTGCAAGTGCAGTTTTATTATCCGGCAGATTAATTCTTGCGGCGTCCCATACAAAAGCACGGGAAGCAGCCCAGGAAACATCTCTTGTTTGGTTCATTTTAAAATGCCATTTTTTATAATCGCCAACGTCTGAAATCGAATCTAACTTTTCAACTTCTTCTTTGGTTCTAAGGTAAACCCTTTCATCGCTGTTTCTCGCCTCGGCAAGTCTTTCTCTTTGTTTAGGCGTTAATACTTCATTCGGATTCTGTAGTTCACCTGAGGCAACTACAATGAAGTCACTCGGTGCTTCGATGGTAAAATCAAAATCGCCGTATTCCAAATAAAATTCACCTGCACCGAGATAGGGAAGTGTATTCCAGCCCATTACATCGTCGTATACCGACATTCTCGGATACCATTGTGCTATTTCGTAAATCAGTCCTTTTTTTGTCTTTAGAGTTCCCATTCTATCGGAGCCGTATTCGGCAACCGGGAAACTGTATTGTATTTCTATCTTTATTTGTCCGCCGTTCGCTTTTAAGAACGAAGGCAGGATAATTCTCATCCTTGTATCGTCAATTAAATAATCCGCTTCGTATTCTTTACCGTTAAAAAGAAGTTCAACCGATTTTATATTGTAGCCGCCTTCAAAATTTCTGTTTCCCCATCTGCCGGGTTTCACAGGTGATGCAGTATTTCCTCTGGATTTTGAACCGAATCTGTTTTGGTCAAGCTGCAGCCAAAGATGTGTAAGGTTATCCGGACTGTTATTGGTGTACGTAATTTTTACTTTACCGGATATTAAATTTTCTTCCGCGTCCAATTTTACATCAATTTTATAATCTGCGCTGTTCTGCCAGTAATTAGGTCCGGGCATTCCGCTTCCGCTTCTGTATACCGTACCCGGTTCGATTAAAAATGTAGGGTCAAAAACATCGTGCTGGTTATATTTCGAATTTATCTGGGAAAGAGAGAAAGAAGGAATGATAATTATTGTAACTAAAAAAATTATCAGAGTTTGAAAGAATCTCATTGGTTGCACCTTTTTATATTTATTAAACTGAAAATATTATCCCCTTTCAAATTTTTTAATTCTATGAAAATAATTACATTCGCCAATAAATCCAAAAAATAGAATACCCTTTTTGATGAACGGTAAACAAATATAGATAAAAAATTAAGTAAGCCGGAGAAGTTTACGTATTAAGCCTAACAAGTTTGAATTACGAATTATTAGAATGGTCGGGATTAGATCCTTTTGTACTTCTTGGTCTTTCTTATTCTATACGAGATATAAGATACAAGCACGATAAAAAATCCGAAAAGGAAAAGTATACCTATAAAAATTAATAATGTAGGGTAAATATTCATTTTAAATCTCTAATTATTAATTAACGTTTTATTTGGTATTCTGATTTAGCTTTTATTTTAAAAAAGATAAAGCTGAACATAAAAAAGAGGATGAATCCTCCGATTAAAACCATTAGAGTCGTTAGTACAATGGACATCAACGTCATTTTAGATCCTCATTTTGAAAATAGTTTTTTATCCTTTTCTCTTACTTTGTTCTCTGAAAAGAATATTGCAACAAGAATCTATCTAAATAATACTTTATTGTAATGCGAAATTCGTCGAACGATTGAAATCCTTCGACTAAAGGTCAATATAATCGAGGAAATATATTATTTAGTCAACGTAAATTATAATAATAGATCAATACTTGTATTTCATCCATTTGATAACCTCCGACCATTTAGGTTTTTTACCCGTTGATAATATTCCCACGCGGTAAATCTTTCCGGCTAAGGCAACAATTCCGAACATCGTTGCTAAATTAACTACAACCGATAACAATATTTGCCACAACGGAACATCAATTAATGTCATCTTAGCGGGCATAACAATTAGCGATGAAAACGGGAACATAGATGAAATGTAGCCGATTGAATTGTTCGGATTATCCTGGATTGCTATTGCTATAAAGAATGGGATTATTATAAGCATCATTATAGGCCAAAGACCTGACTGCGCATCCTGGTCGTTATCGAAAATCGAACCAACCGTTGCAAATAAACCGAGAAAAGTAATAAGACCGATAAAGAAGTTGAAGAGGAAATAAAGTATTAACGACATGTCTATTTGCAGTGCAAATTCTTCGGGTATTATAAATAAAGATGTTGAAATTAAAAGTACCAACGGCGACAACCAAATTATCATCTGCAATAATCCGGTTATTGCCGAACCAAGTATTTTGCCTGTCAATAGTTCATTGGCGTTTACTGAAGAAAGTATAACTTCAACAATACGGTTATTCTTTTCTTCAACAACGGAACGCATAACCATAGTACCTATAAAAATCAAACTGAAATAGAGCAAAAAAGTAAGGAGGAATGATATTATCCTGTTTCCTTTACTTTCGGCTTTAATTTTTTCTCCTTTTGAAATACGGAAGGAATCAAAAGACACTCTGCTTCTTGCGTATTTTAATTCTTCGGGCGAAAGGTTCTTCCCTTCGAAATAGTAATTGGTTAATACTTGATTTATGGGTCCTCTGAATTTGCTGAATAGATTTTTGTTATTCGGATTTTTAGAATAGAATTTTAAGTTTTTGTCGGAAACCGCATCCTTGGGTAAAAAGATAACACCTGTAATTTTTTCGTCCAATAATTTTTTCTCGTTATCCTTTAAATATTGTTTCAATCCGTTCTCATCCATAGACAAATAAGTAATACTTGATTTGCCTTTTTTTATCGATTCAATATTGCTCAATTCATTTTGAAGACTTTCAACTAAATTGTTCTCTGCTGTGATAATAGTAACATTGAAATTATCGTTCGTGTCCAAGTTCATTAACAAAGCAGGAAGTGCTAATACTATTATCATAAAAAACGGAACTAAGAGAGTCATTATTATAAAAGTTTTGCTGAGTATTTTATCTTTTAATTCTCTTTTAAGAATTGATAACATTCTTTGATTAAACATTTTCTACCTCCCTTGCTTCGTTGTTGCCGGCTAATAACACAAATATTTCGTGTAGGGAAATTTCATTAGCATCGAATTTTTTTATGTCAATATTGTTTTCAACCAAGAGTTTCAGCAATTGTTGAATGTGTGAGGCATCCTTTAATCTGATTCCCGTTGTATTACCGAAATCATCAATGCTTTCAATTATAGGATTACCTTTAAGGAAAGAAATATCTCCGTTATAGGTAAGACTTACATTCTTCTTTGCATACTTGGTTTTTAATTCATTCAAACTTCCATCGAGTATAATTTTACCTTCGTCTATCATTGTTATATAATCGCACATCTTTTCGGCAAAATCCATAAGATGTGTAGAAAAAATAATTACCTTTCCGCGGTCGCGCAGCTCAATTATTATTTGTCGAAGTAAATCCGTGTTTATCGGGTCAAGCCCGGAGAAAGGTTCGTCTAATACAAGGAAATCCGGGTCGTGCAGGATTGTAGCAATAAATTGAATCTTTTGTTGATTACCTTTTGACAGGTCTTGTATTTTAGTAGTCTTCCTGTCGGCAAGTTCGAATTTTTCCAGATATTCATCTGCTTTTCTTTTTATATCATTTCCTTTTTTCCCTTTTACGTCGGCAAAGAAAAGTAAAGTATCCATAACGGTCATTTTTTTATAAAGCCCTCTTTCCTCGGGCAGATAACCCACTTTCTTTTTGAATTCGTTGTCAATGTGCTTGCCGTGAAGAAGAATCTCGCCGCTGTCCGGAGTGTAAATGTTCATCATCATTCTCAGCGTTGTTGTTTTACCGGCTCCGTTGCGACCGATTAAACCGAAAACAGAACCCTCCGCCACATTAAAAGTAACATTGTCAACTGCTTTAATCGAACCGAAAGTTTTGCAAAGATTTTTTACTTCAAGTACATTCATTATTTAACTCAATTTATTTTTAATAAGTATTAAAATTTGATTAAATTATATTTATTGTCAATACCGCTTATAAAATTTTGCAACAAGTATTTTCCAATTTTAATATTTCTAATAAAGAACTTTTCTATAATTTCTAAATTGGATCCGAGGGCAGCTGAGAACTAAAAAAAATAATAATTACCATTTGAAAAGTAGGAAAAGATTAAGTATAATGTAATTAAGATAAATTTTAGTGAGTATATTTATCTAACTTTTTTAAATGAAGGTAAAACTTTATTGAAGAAATCCTGACCTGACAAAAAAAACCCGAATGCTATGTTTAAAAAATTTGTCCCGTTAATTCTTCTAATTTTAATTACGTCCGTAATCTATCCGCAGCCAATTAAAAAATTAAAACATCCTTTCTCGGGTAAAGTAGTTTTATCATTAGCCGGAGGAGGAGCCATCCCGCTTTCTGATTACGGCACACCCCGTCCGAAAATATTAGGTGAAGGCGGACTGGGATATTTTTTTGATTTAAATTCCAAACATACCATCGGTTTACAAATTTATGCCGGTTACGGAAAAATCGGAGCTAAGGACGGTGCAATAATTCCGAATAACTTCAATTCAACAATTTCATATTTAAGCGGAGGGGTAACTTACAGCTATTTTTTGTCGGAACGTTTTGCCCCTTATATATTCGCAGGTTTTGGAAACCTTTGGTACAATCCTAAAGACGATAACGGATTGAAGCTGCCTAATTCAATTATTAATAACGGGGACCTTACTCAAACAACATACAATTTTAAAGTAGGCGCCGATTATTTTATAGCAAAAAATTTAAGCCTTAACTTCAGCGCGGGTATCCAATTGGGTAAGAACGATTTAATGGACGGTTTTGTACGCAGCGGATCAAAAAATGATGCTGTTTTAACTGCAAGCTTCGGAGTTTCTTTTGCCTTTTCGGATTGGGGCTTTGGAGGCATAAATGATAAAGATAAAGACGGAGTACCGGACGAAGTTGATAAATGTCCGGATACACCACCGGGGACAAAAGTTACCGTAGACGGATGTCCGATTGATGCAGACGGCGACGGCGTTCCCGATATAGAAGATAAATGCCCCAATACAAAGAAAGGAGTTTTTGTTGATGAAAACGGCTGCCCTGTTGACACCGACAAAGACGGTGTACCGGATTTCAGGGACCAATGCCCCGATACACCAAGTGGCGTAACGGTAAATATGTTCGGCTGTCCGATTGACCGGGACGGTGATGGTGTTCCTGATTATAAAGACGATTGCCCGAACACCCCGGAAGGAATTGCGGTAAACGAAAACGGATGTCCCGAAGGACAAATGCCGGTCAAGAAAATAGAAACGCCGGGAATAAAAAAACCTGCAACAACTAAACCGACCAAAACATACATTCCTAAAACTATTAAACCTGCTATTTCGGGAAGCTATAATGTAAAGACGGAAAGAAACGTAAAGGGCAGAATTTGGTCTGACGGAACAACTTATTTAATTCAACATTCTTCTTGGCGCACAAGGTATAAAGCCGACCGGATTGCAAGGAGATTACGGGCACAGGGACATAATGCTTTTGTTCAAAAAGCATATATCCCGAAATTCGGAAGAAATTATTACCGGGTTAGGATCGGATATTTTAACAGTTTAAGCGAAGCCCGGATCTATGCAAGAAAAGTAAGATAATTTATTTTCCAATTATTCTTCAAACTCTATAATATTATGACCGAAATTATTGAATGGATAAATAACATTACCGGATTATCTCCGGATAACATAAGTAAACTTATTACTTCCGTACTGATTATCTTTTTCCTCTGGCTGATAAGAAAAATAATTATCCATATTGTTTGGAAGAAAGTAGATGACCCGCAGACACGATATAGATGGCAGAAGAACACTATTTACGCAGCTGTTGTACTTGGCATTCTATTAATAAGCAGGGAATGGTTTGAAGGTATACAATCACTTGCAACTTATTTCGGACTGTTGAGTGCGGGTTTGGCGATTGCATTAAAAGATGTAATTGCAAGCATGGTCGGGTGGTTGTTTATTATGTGGAGGAGTTTATTTGCAGTAGGCGACAGAATACAGATAGGGCAATACAAAGGCGACATTGTTGATATCAGATTATTCAAATTTACTATGTTGGAAATTGGCAACTGGGTAGACGCCGACCAAAGTACGGGCAGGCTTCTGGACATACCCAACAGTATGATCTTTACGGATATTTTAGCCAATTACACAAAAGGTTTTGAATTTATCTGGAATGAGATTCCGGTTCTTGTTACTTTTGAAAGCGACTGGAAAAAGGCAAAAAAAATATTATTGGATGCGGTTAACAAATATGCCGAAAAATTCAGCGATTCAGCAGGCGAAAAAATTAAACAGGCTAACAAAAAATTTTTAATATCTTATTCGAATCTTAAGCCCACGGTTTATACCGGAATAAAGGATAGCGGTGTGATGCTTACAATCAGATATCTAATTGCACCGAGAAAAAGAAGAAACAGCGAACAGGAGATAATGGAGGAAGTGCTTCAAGAATTTTCAAAACACAGCGATATTGATTTTGCTTACCCCACGCAGAGGTTTTACGATAATTTAAAAGAAGGCAAAAATAAAAGTAAATCGGAATAAGAATTGTTTACCTGCGGTAATTTAACTATGTTAAAAAAAGATTAATATTTAACGAGGTTAGTATGGAAGTGAAGAATCAATCAATATTATCCGCTTCAATTTTGGGGATAAGCTTAATTATATCCGTTGTTTTAATTGTAAGCGCCTGGCGTTCGAATTATAACACAAATCAAATTATAAGGGTAACAGGTTCTGCTAATATGAAAATCACTTCCGACTTGGGAATCTTGCGCGGAACCCTTACGGCAAAAGCGGCAACGGCACGGCAGGCATATAAAAAACTACAGGAACAGCTGCCTGTTTTGCTTGAGTATTTTAAGTCAAAAGGATTTCCAAAAAACAAAATAGCTTTCTCTCCCGTCAATCGTTATCCTATATACAAACTCAACTCTAACGGGTATTCAACGGGTATTATATCCTCTTACAATTACAGCCAAAGAATGGAAATAAATTCTAAGGACGTTAAAAAGATAAAAGAAATATCTTTAGAGATAGCTTCACTTATAAATAAAGGAATTAATTTTACCATCGATAGTCCTCAATTTTATTATACCAAAATAGCTGAATTAAAAGTAGAGGTTCAGGCGTTGGCTGCAAGGAACGCAATGACAAGGGCACAAAAAATTGCGAGTGCCACCGACAGGGAATTGGGCCCTTTACGCGATGCGCGTATGGGAGTTCTGCAAATTACACCGGTATTGTCCACTCAAGTTTCCGACTACGGGATAAATGATTTAAGCACAATCGAGAAAAAAATAACCGCTGTTGTAAATGCGGCATTCGTTATAGAATAAAACTAAATTTGATTTTTAATTTTTTATTTTAAATTATTTAGTATTAATTTTAATATATGAATTATAAATCTTATTTGCTTATCATATTATTCTTATTCTCTTCCAACTACTTCTCTCAAGAAAAAAAATCAACTCATTTTTCTATTGAATGGATGGGTGAAATTAAAAGTGAAAAAAATGTCAAGGAAGAAGGTGGCTGGTTTTCAAAACTTATAGATTTCTTTTCAGGTGAAAATGAGAAAAAACTTCTTAAACCGTTTAACTTAATAAAAACAGATGAAGATTCATATGTTGTGCTTGACCAGGGATTATTGCATCCTATTTATATTTCAAATGATGGTTTTAGAATAATTGAAAATGATAAATTTCCTGTTTTTCCCTCCTTAGTTGGGATAAGTAAATATAAAGAAAATAAAATACTTTTTACCGATTCCAAACTTTGCAAAGTATTTTTATATGATTATAATGAGGATCAATTAGACACTTTTGAACTTTCTAATAAATTAGAACAACCTACAGGGATAATCTATGATAAAATAAATAATTTCATATATATCGCTGATACTCGATTGCATAAAATTTTTGTATACAATGAAAAGGGCATTTTATTACGTACTATAGGAAAACGTGGTACTGAAAAAGAAAATTTTAATTATCCTACTTTCCTTGCTTTAGATAAAAAGAGTAACCTGTATGTTGTCGATGCTCTAAATTTTAAAGTCAAGATTTTTAATGATTCCGGTGTGTTGTTAAATTCATTTGGTCAAGCAGGTGATGCCACGGGTTTTTTTAATAGACCAAAAGGAATAGCAATCGATTCTTTCGGGCATATTTTTGTTGTAGATGCATTGTTTCATATTGTCCAGGTTTTTGATATGGAAGGAAATTATTTGTACAACTTCGGAGGTTTGGGTCAACAAAAATCAAGATTCTGGTTACCTGTGGGTATTTTCATAGATAGTAATGATAATATATTCATTGCAGATACTTATAATGCGAGGATTCAAAAATACAGGTTAATTGATGGTAAAAATTAATTTATTGTCATTTTTTATTTTGGTATTATTTTTTTCGTTTTCTTCTATCCATGCTCAAAACCTGGCTACAACGGTACATAATCTTTCAGTTACTGGTCCTAACAATATAAAAGCAAGTAGTGAGACAGAATTATGTGTATTTTGCCATACTCCACATAATAGCAGTCCTAAAAGTCCATTATGGAATAGAACTGATCCTGGTATCAATTACACTTTGTATAACAGTTCAACTACCAACGCTAACTTAGGGCAACCTGATGGTTCTTCATTACTTTGCCTTTCATGCCATGACGGTACAATTGCATTGGGATCGGTATTAAGTAAGAATTATGAAATTGGATTTAATGCAGGTATTACTACCATTCCTGTTGGTAAAACTAATTTGACTACTGATTTATCAGACGATCATCCAATATCATTCTTATATAATTCTGCTTTAACCGTTCTCAATCCGGAGCTTAACAATCCGGAAACTCTACCTCAAAGTGTAAAATTAGAAAATGGGAAGATGCAGTGTGTAAGTTGTCATGATCCTCATAAAAATGAATTCCAAAAATTTTTAGTTAAGGATCAAGCATATTCAAGTTTATGTAAAACTTGTCATAATATTTCTAACTGGAATATTTCAAGCCATAAAAATTCTCTTGCTACCTGGAATGGTACGGGACAAAATCCTTGGGAACATACTAATTTTAATAATGTGGCGGAAAATGCCTGCGAAAATTGTCATAATCCTCACAATGCTTCCGGTCGTCAAAGGCTGTTGAATTTTTCAAACGATGAGGATGTCTGTCTTGTTTGTCACAACGGAAATGTCGCTTCCAAAAATATTCAAAATGATTTGCTAAAACCGTATTCTCATAATGTATATAATTATTCCCAACTCCACGATGAAAATGAAAGTGGTATTTCAAACACATTGCATGTTGAATGTCAAGATTGTCATAATCCACATCAGTCGAATAATACTCTAACAACTGCACCATTGGCATCCGGTTTTATACAAGGAGTAAAAGGTAATAATACCAATGGGAACACTATAAATCAAATACAATTCCAATATGAATTGTGTTATAAATGTCATGCAGACAGTCCAAACAAACCGGGAAGCCCAACAACAAGGAAAATTGGACAAAATAATGTAAGATTAGAATTTGATTTGAATAATCCTTCTTTTCATCCGATTGAAGGACCGGGGAAAAATAGTAATGTTCCATCATTGATATCCCCTTTAACCGAGTCAAGTATAATTTACTGTACTGATTGTCACGCGAGTAATGGTAGTGCTGCACCTAAGGGACCACATGGTTCAATATATCCACAGATTTTAAAATATCAGTATGTTACAAATGATAATACTTCCGAATCATATCAAAATTATAATTTGTGTTATACTTGTCATAATAGAAATACTATTATAAATGGTATGTCTCGCTTTAGTAAAAAGGTCCACAAAGAGCACGTAGTTGAAGAAAAAGTATCGTGTAATACTTGTCATGACCCACACGGAATATCAATTACTCAAGGAAACTCTACTAATAATTCTCATTTAATAAATTTTAATACAGCAATAGTTTCACCTTGGAACGGGAAATTAAAATTTGAGGATTTAGGAAATGGTAGAGGTAGATGTTATTTATCTTGTCATGGAGAAAAACATGATCCCAAAACATATTAATTTTAATAATTATTCAAAATGAATTATATGCACGGTATAAATAAAATTAATTGTTATTATTTTTTTTATAAAATATTATTAATCAATAATTATTAGTACGTACTTGTGAAAATTAATTCCAAAATTACAATGAGTGATGAAAAATATTACTCATTAAAACCTGTACATTTTATTATTTTTTCGATACTATTTGCTTTTATAGTAAATATTATAGATGCAATAATTGACGATATCTTCTTTTTCCATTATGATTTTTATAGTTTATTGTTTCCCCCTATAGGTACACATTTTTTTTATGAAAAAGTTATGTTGTTTTTCACATATCTTGCATTTGGTATATTAGTATATCTGATGAATAAAAGACAATATAACATTCATAAAATATTGTTAAAAAGTGAATTAAGATTTAAAACCATTGTAAACTATACAAAAAATTGGGAGTATTGGATTGCTCCTAACAAGAATATTAATTTTATATCACCTTCGTGTAAAGAAATAACAGGTTATTGCGATCAAGAATTTTACGATAATCCTTCTTTGTTAGACACTATAATTTTTCCTCAAGATAAAAAACTTTTTCAAGAACATGAAACTGAAGCGCTTACCGGTAAAGATATGAATTCCCTCGAATTTAGAATTATAACCAAAGAAAATAATATTAAATGGATAGATCATAATTGTCAATCTGTTTATAATTCGCAAGGTCAATATATTGGGCATAGGGTCTCGAATAGGGATATAACAAAAAGAAAAATATTTGAACGTGAACTAAAAAAATTAAGTGATGAACTTATTTCTAACAATGAATATCTTGAAAAGAAAGTTGAATCAAGAACAAAAGAAGTAAACGATATTATATCACAATCTCCTTACCCTAAAGCTATATGCAACAAAGATGGCAATATTATTCAAACAAATGATGCTTGGTTAAAATTATTTAAAAGTAATAAACCTTTTACTAATATCCTTGACTCAAATCATACTGAGGATAAAGAAATTATCCATCTAATTTCTAAAGTTTTAAAGAAGGGTGGAAACTATAAAAGCAAATCTGTTTATTTCGAAGAACTTGACAAAATGATGGTATTATCTGTTTATGATGTGAAAAATATTAATGGTAATATCAATAAGGTTATTATTAATTATGAAGATGTTACCGATCATATGCACAGAATTGAAACTGAAAATGAACTTAAAATGCAAAAGATAATTTCAAAGTCAATGTTTGATTTTCTAGAATCAGAAAGAAAAAGAGTATCAAAAGAATTACACGACCAGATAGGTCAAAAATTGATGCTTACGAAGCTTAACTTAGAGATCATAAATAGTAAGGAACCAAATTTTGTTAATACAGATGAAATAATTAAATTAGTAGTAAATATAAATAAAGACATTAAAGATATAGTTTATTCTCTTCATCCTGCTGAATTGGAAAATTACGGACTAGTGGAAGCTCTTAAATCAATGATTCGTAGATGTTCAAAAGCTGCTGATTTTAAACCCACCATTAATATATTTGGAAAGTATGTTCCTCTAAAAAAGGAAACGGAACTTGAGATTTACAGAATAATTCAAGAAATAGTAAATAATATTTGCAAACATTCAAAAGCAAAAGAAGCCAATTTTGAATTACATTTTTCTGAAGATTCATTTTCTGGTATTATCTCTGATAACGGAAAAGGGTTTGATTTCAAAAAATATGAAAAAAACTTCAATAAACTTAAAAGTTATGGCTTAATATCTATTCGTGAAAGGGTGAAAATCTTAGGTGGTTCTTTAGAAATAAATTCTAAAATTGGATTAGGTACAAAAGTATATATTGAAATACCACTAAACTATAATGAGAACTAAAATGGCTAAAATTAAAGTGTTGTTGGTTGACGATCATAAAATGTTCCGTCAGGGTATTAAGACGGTTTTAACTTCATTAGCTGATATAAAAGTTATTGGCGAAGCAGATACAGGCGAAGAAGCTTTGGAAAAAATAAAAAAGATTAAACCTGATATAGTTGTTATGGATATAAATATGTCAGGTATAAACGGTATTGAAGCTTCAAAAAAAGTAAAAGAGTTTGACAAGAATATAAAAATATTATTGCTTACAATGTTGGAGAACGAAAAGTTTATTATGGATGCTTTATCAAGCGGAGTTGAAGGATATCTTTTTAAAGAAGCAGACGCTTCCGAATTGATTAAAGCTATAAAGACAATAGCTTCGGGCAAAGAATATATTAACGATGAAGTTAAAGAAAAAATAATTAACTATGTTACACACAATAATTTTTATTCTCAAAATATTAACCAAACTACTTCTGCAAAACTAACTCCAAGAGAATTGGAAATAGTTCAACATGTTTCAAAAGGATATACAAGCAGGGTTATAGCTGAAAAATTATTCATCAGCGAATTTACTGTGATAAAACATAGAAAAAATATAATTAGAAAATTAGGACTTAAAAATTTTCACGAAGTAGTTAGTTATGCAATATCAAACGGACTGATATAGGCTATGTCTTTAACTGTAACATCTCACAATTAAAATCATTCCTCTTTATACCCTAAAAGGGTTATTCTTTATATACCCTTAAATAGGGATTAAAAAATAACCATTCAAAGGGAATTTCGTGTTATTCTCTATCTATCTATTTTTATACAGAAAATTTAATATAATGTATTAAATGTGAATTATTACAAATACAATTTAATTTTAACTTTAAATCTATTAGAGGCATAAAATGAAATCTTTTACCTTATTAGTTAGCCTAGTAATTCTATTATTTGCTGGTAATAGTTTTGCTCAAACAATAACAGGTTCGCCTCATGATTTTACTGGAGAATCATGGAATAACACTAGCGAAGTCTGTATTGTTTGCCATACACCCCATAATGCAACAACTAGTGTTTCGCCGCTTTGGAATCATGAGGTTACAACATCAACATTTACACCATATTCAAGTACAACTTTGGATGCAGTTGCCGGTCAACCGGACGGTGCTGCAAAATTATGTTTAAGCTGTCATGATGGAAGTGTTGCACTCGACAATTTTGGTGGTAAAACTAATGGTACTGCTTTTTTAACAGGTGATGAAAAACTGGGTACGGATCTTAGTAATGATCATCCTGTGTCTATCACATATGATGCAGCTTTGGCCACTGCTGATGGAGGCTTACATGATCCTACTACAGATTTATCAGGTTTAGGTGGTACAATTGCAGCAGATATGTTGGAGGCTAATAAATTACAATGCTCGTCTTGTCACGATGTGCACAATGGCTCGGGTATTTCTAAATTATTAGTAAAAAGCAATGCAGGTAGTGCTCTTTGCTTAACCTGTCATGTTAAATAGACTATTTTTAAGTAAATAAAAAATTAATTTTAAAGGCGGCCTGTCCGCCTTTTTTTATAAAAAGTGGTGTAATTATGAATAAAAAAAAAGTTATACTCTTTGTTTTTTTGACAGTTATTTCGGGAATTTTTATTTCTTGTTCCGGTAATATTTCAAAACAGACCCAAAGGGAAATAATCATTTTTCCTTCGCCTCCGGATACACCCCACATTCAGTACCTTACAAAAATCAGCAATTCAATTGACGTTACCGGTGAACGTAGTGGAATAATGAAATACGTTGCCGGAGAAGATAAGGGGGATGTAATTGTAAAACCGTATGGAATTAAAATATATAAGGGTAAGATATATGTATGCGATACTATATTGGGCGGACTTGAAATAATTGACCTTGAAAAAAGAACATTTGAATATTTTCAGCCTAAAGGATTTGGAACCATTAAAAAACCCATAAATGTAGAAATAGATAATAAAGGTAATGTTTATGTTGTTGATGCAGGAAGAAGAGAGGTGATAGTTTTTGATAAAAATTTAAACTATAAAACAAGTTTTGGTAAAAAGTCTGAATTAAAACCAACCGACGTGTTTTTTTATGATAATAAACTATGGGTAACTAATGTTTTAAAACATGAAATAGAAGTCTATGATGCAAATAGTTATGAATTCCTTTTTAATTTGCCAAATTATAAGAAAGGAGATAAAGGTTTTTTAAATCAACCAACTAACATATTTCTAAAAGATGATACACTTTACGTAAGTGATTTTGGTGCTTTTAATGTTAAAGTTTTTACAACAAAAGGAAAGTTTGTTCGTTCTGTTGGAAGTTATGGAAGAGGATTGGGGCAGTTTGTTAGACCAAAAGGAATTGCAGTTGATAATAATCATAATCTTTATGTTGTGGATTCCGGATTTGAAAATGTACAAATGTTTAACCCTAGTGGCAATTTATTGATGTTTTTCGGAGGTACTTATGAAGGACCTGGTGATATGTGGTTACCGGCAAAAATTATAATTGATTACGATAATTTGAAATATTTTCAAAAGTATGTTGCAAGTCAATTTGACCTTAAATACTTGATTTTTGTAACAAATCAATATGGTCCCGATAAAATTAGTGTTTATGGGTATGTTGATATAAAAAAATAACCTGAGTTTTTTATATTGAAAAAAATTTCTCTAATAGTTTTTTTTTCCCTTTTGCTACTTTTAGTAGCTTGTGACGTTAAGAAAAATTATAACATATTATCCTTTTTTTTTGACGGGGTACCAAATCCTGTAGAAAGAATTAATACGTCTAAAACTATTGAGCTGGACTCAACTAAAATTAAAAGACACAATCTGGTTCTTAAAAAGACACAACCTAATTTTATCTTTCACAAACCTTTTAAACAAAGAAAATGTTCTAAATGTCATAATGTATCTAAAGGGTTTAGTTTAACTAAAACATTACCTGAACTTTGTTATAGCTGTCATAAAAATTTTGTTAAAAAACTTGTTTTTGTTCATGGACCTGTTGACTCCGGTTACTGTTCTAAATGTCACCATCCACACAAAAGTAAAAATGAATATATGCTTCTGAAAACAGGTAAAGCTTTATGTCTGCAATGTCATAATCGTAGTGATGTAATTAAAAATAAAATTCATAAGGACTTAGAAAGTAAAGGCTGTATATCATGCCATAATCCACATGGGAGTAAAGTAAAGTATTTTTTAAGCAAACAATGATTCTCTTATAAACATAATTATAAATTGATTATCAAAAGAAAAATAATGCTTAGTATATTATTGGGAATGTTATTTTTCCTAAAAACAAATTTATTTTCTCAGAATAAAAAAATAAGTAATTCTTTTTGGAATCTTAAAAGCATAAATGGGTATTTAAGCCTTTCCGGTAACTTTTACAAACAAAAAACGACGTTGAATAGCGGTATTGTCTTCGAACAAATTTCTAAACAATATAATGGAATTTTATCGTTAAACACTAGAAGCTACATAATCCATCCAAATCTGATTCAGTTGGAATTAAATGGAATATTTAGACCAGGTACAAGAAATGACAAATTTATTATAACTCCCTCCACAACCGATGTTACTATAGCAGAACAGTTGAATTTAAAAGCCTATATTTTTAAGAATCTTCCCATAAATGGAGGATTTAATTTTATTATAAATCATTCTTTTATAAATAGAGACTTTACTTCAAATGTTGAAAATAATAGAAAATCTATAGGAGTCTATTTCAATTATCGAAATTATTTCGTACCAATTTCATTAAAATATGATTTTGATAATAATAGACAAGATGAGTTGGAGTTAAACAGATTTTTTGAATATACAAGGCATAACTTTAATGCCAATTTTACAAATTGGCTCAGTTCCAATATTAACAATAGATTAATTGTTAATTATTCTTCTATTCTCAACAAATATTCCTATAATCAAAGTCAAGTATATAACAAAATATTTGATGCTAATTTTAGTTCGGTTGGTAAAGTAAATTTAGCCATTCCAATTAATTACTTATCTACTATATGGTATAATAATAATAGTGGTGATAATTCCGAAAACAGGATTCAGGTTGTTCAAAATATTTCTGCGGATTTGCCTTACAATCTAAAGTTCTTATCAAATTATAATTATTATTTTTTAAGTGCAAAATTAATCAGTTCAAAAAATAATATAATTTCTGCAACGTTAAATCATAAATTATTTCAAAGTCTTTTCAGTCATTTAAATTTTGAATATTCAAATTTCAAGCAAAATACTTTTTCTGAAATAATAAAAACTTTTCAGGGCGGTTTTAATTATACTAAGGAAATACCAAGTGGAGAGTTAAACTTCTCATACGAATATAGTAAAAGTAATAAATCTAAAACAAGTTTAAACCTTTCCAATGTTATTATAAATGAAAAACATAATCTGATTGACGGTAGTATTGAACTTCTGAAAAATGCTAATGTTATTATGAATTCCATAATTGTTAGCAATTTTCAAAATACTATAATTTATCAGGAGAATATTGATTATGAAATAATTAAGCACGGAGAATTTTTAGAAATTAGACGAATATTGGGAGGGAGAATTTTAAATAATGCAGTAGTATATATTGATTATCAATACAATCAAAACGATTCTTACAATTATGTGTCTCGTCAACATACTTATTCATTAAGATTACTTTTATTTAAAAATTTTTTAGAAATATCTTATTACAGAAACGAGATATCGATCGGAAATGAAGGAAATATAACAAGTTTGTCTTTAAGGGACATTTCCCAAAGAGTTGTTAAAATTAGTTTTAATTATAATGATTTTTCAGCAGGGTTTAAATACGATACATTTCGTAGTAATATTATACCCTATAAAACACAAGAATATTTTTTTGAATATAATAATATGGTTGTAAATACCATCCTCATTTCTTTTACAACGAACTATAGAAAACAAGAATTAATTGAAGATAATGAAGTTCTGAAATTTATTGACGTGGTGGGAAGGATGACTTATTACCTAAATCAAAAAGCCAGGATATTACTAAAAGGAAGTTATCGCAATCAGGTTGGTAAAGGTATAAATTTAGATTTGCAAAATTTAAAAATTGAATATCAGACCAACTATCGTGCAATTAAATTAGCTCTGGGGTTTGAACTTTATAATAGAATATTTTTAAGAGATAAAATCAATTATTTCCGAGGGTATATTAAATTACAAAGGAATTTTTAACAGGGGACAAAATGAAAATTTTAATTTTTACTGTTTTAATAATAATAACTTTTAGTTATAGTGGCTTTTCACGGGAAGAAGAAGAAAACTGTACTACAGCAGGATGTCATACTGTAATTACAAGTAAAATAAATTTGCATTCTGCTTTGGATGAAGGTTGCACATCCTGTCATGAGCAGAATTATAAAGATCATCCTTCAAGATTAGGAAAAGAATTTAATATTACAGAGGAATTACCCGATTTATGTTATAACTGTCACGATGAACCTGCACCGAACAAAGTAGTTCATGATGCTGTTTTGAAGGGCAAATGTACAGCATGTCATTCTCCACATTCTTCAAATTTTCCTTCTTTACTAAAATCAGAAACCCCTGAAGATTTATGTAGGAAATGTCATAATATCAATCCTGATAAAAATTATTTTGAACACGGACCGGTTGCCAGCGGACAATGTTTATCGTGCCACGAACCGCATCAATCACAAAATAAAATATTGTTAAAAAAACTACCTCCACAGCTTTGTTTAAGTTGTCATAAAGAGAAAAAAGAACTGTTAAAAATGGAAACTGTTCACAAGGCTTACAAGGAAAGTTGTCTAAATTGTCATCTCCCTCATAATTCCAAAGAAGAAAAACTTATAAAATATAAAATAGCAGATCTTTGTTATGGATGTCATAAAAATAAAAAAGATGAAATAACAAAATCTAAGATTATACATAAAGTAATAAACACAAAAGAAAGTTGTACATCTTGCCATTCACCTCACGCCACTAATACAAATACATTATTAAAAAAAGAAGATAATGTACTGTGTCTTTCTTGTCATAATAAAGAATATAAGGATGGAGATAATACAATAATAAATATCGCTGATAAATTAAAAAATTCAAAATATCAACATGAAGCAGTAGAATCGGGAAGTTGTACTGACTGCCATCAACCTCATTCATCGGATATTAACTATCTCTTAAACAATGATTTTCCATTTGGTAATTATATAGAAGGACCTAAAGCTGAAAAATTTGCTCTTTGTTTTGATTGTCATGATAGTGATGCTTTGGTTTTGCCTAAAACTACAACAGCCACAGGATTTCGTAATGGCAATAATAATTTACATTTTCTTCACATATCTAAAAACAAGGGGAGGAATTGTACTCTATGTCATAGTATCCATGGGGCGGACAATCCTCACATAATTGCAAGTAAAGTTAAATTTGGTGATTGGCAAATGCCATTAAAATATAAAGTAAAAGAAGACGGTGGCTCATGTTCACCCGGATGTCATAGTGAACGTTCATATAAAAATAAATAATTGAGGATCTTAAATTATTATTAACTCAACAAAAGGAAATAAGAAAAGACGAAATAATATTTTATTCCGTATCTAATCCGTTCTCTTTAGAGAGGTTGGAATATTTTTTGGCAACTTCGGATTTTAAATTTGAAATATCATTAACAAAACCGGCTAATATTAAATCACCGCCGTATTTAAAATAATAATCTGTCAGCAGCTCAATATATTGTTCGGTTTGTTTTGAAATTATATCAAACGAATAAACGGAATTATCTCCGAGCACATCCAATTGTTTTTCTTCGTCGGGTCTTAAAAGTTCTACATCTTCCAAAGCGTTGAAGTCATCTATGGAATCCTCTATCTCGTGATGCATGGACCAATTTTTTGCTAACTTAAAAAGTAAGGAAATAATTTCATTTAACTTTTCTTCTCTCTTCATTCTGAATTTTGAAAGATTGTCTTCTTTTAAGTGGGATACGTTCGCTTTAATTTCAAATTCATCAAGCATTGCCTGCAGATCGGGATTAGAGGAAAAATCCTTTGCAACGGTCCGGAATATATTATGTATGTCTTTGTTAAATGCAATATCGCAGTCGTTATTAATTCCGTTTTCCTGCAATCTTTCTAAAAGTTCGGACCCGTTGACAATATTCCTTCTTTCAAAAAATTCTTCCGACAAATTAAAATTGTCGTAACATTCCTCAGGACTCTCAATGAGACTGACAAGATAATATCTCAATTTTACTAACGTTAGAAGTATTTCGCTTTGATATGCAGGCATAGGATAAAAAATTAAAATTCTTTAATATGAATTTATTAAAAATTACAACTTATTCAAGATTTTTAAAATATATAAATTATAGGATAGTATTTTATTAAAAAATATTAGAAATTCATTCTCACAATTGAGAAAGCACCTTGTCTGTTATTCTTCTTTTTTAGCCGGTTTGTTAACTTTTTCAATAAATCTCTTTTTGGCATAACGATTGATTTTATAAAAATAAAAATAATTAAACAATAAAAAAAGTGTTAAGATGGTTATTAAAATTTTACACCAAGGTACCCTTGAAGATAAGTCTTTTATCAGGCTTGTAAAAAATGCCTGCCGTTTACTTAAAATAAGACCTCAAATTATTTTAAGTGAAGATGTAAATGAAATGATTAATAACGGTATTTTTCTTTCGCCGGGTTTAATAATTAATGACAAATTAATTATGCAGGGCAGAAAACCGGATTTACAGAAAATGCAGGACATTTTATTTCATACAAAGAAGAAGAAAAAAGGCAATTATTCAAATAAAAAGCAGATGGTTTAGCAGCGGTCGGAACCATTCCTTTGCATTTGAAACCTGTCCAATTTTATTTGTTTTCAAACGCTCTGTTTTTATTTTGGGCAGCGGTAAATTCATTTTTAAAAAACCAGGAATTCTTGAAAAACAAAGAACATTTCTCTATATTTACAAGCTAAAATTGATTGCAAAAAAAGTAATTAGGTATAAAGCTCCTTGTAAAGATTGATTACCTAAATTCTTGCCGGGGTGGCGGAATTGGTAGACGCACTGGACTTAAAATCCAGTGGGAATTTATTCCCGTGCCGGTTCGAGTCCGGCCCTCGGTACAATACATTAGGAAAGATTTAAAATAAGGTGCTAAAAATATAAATTTTTAATTTTACCTTTTTCTTTTATAAAGTTCTGGGCTCTTAGCTCAGTTGGTTAGAGTGTCTGCTTGACGTGCAGAAGGTCAGAGGTTCGACTCCTCTAGAGCCCACAGCTATCGGAGTTGTCTCCGATTTTTTTATGGATTATAAATTGTTATGGATAATATAAATATTACATTTCCCGACGGTTCGACAAAACTGTTTGAACAAGGTGTTTCCGCCTACAGCATTGCCGAAAGCATTTCTCCAAGATTGGCTGAAGATGCTTTGGCTGTAAAGGTTAACGGAAAAATTAAGGACATAAACAGCTTGCTTGAACGCGATGCAGCTGTACAATTTCTTACATTCAAAGATGAAGAAGGTAAGGAAGTTTATTGGCATTCTACGTCTCACTTAATGGCTCATGCCGTAAAGGAAATTTATCCCGAAGCAAAATTTGGAGTAGGTCCGGCTATTGAAAACGGCTTTTATTACGATATTGATGTTAATTCATCTCTAACCGAAGAAGACCTTGCCAAAATAGAAAATAAAATGCTGGAGATAGCAAAACGTAACAACAAATTTATAAGAAAAGATTTTTCAAAAGATGAGGCGATTAGCTTCTTTGAAAGTAAAGGAGACGAATATAAACTTGAAATACTTTCCGAGATAGATGAAGATTCCGAGCAGGTAAGCTTGTACGAAGAGGGCGGATTTGTCGACCTATGCAGAGGACCGCATTTGCCCGAAGCAGGTAAAATAAAATACGTAAAGCTGCTGAATGTCTCGGGTTCTTATTGGAGAGGCGACGAACACAACAAACAACTGCAGAGAATTTACGGCATTTCGTTTCCTAAAAAGAAAATGCTGGATGAACATCTTGCTTTATTGGAAGAGGCTAAAAAACGAGACCACAGAAAACTCGGGAAAGAATTGGAATTATTTTTCTTTACTCCCAAAGTAGGAGCCGGTTTACCCTTGTGGCTTCCGAAAGGTGCCGTACTAAGAGAAACTTTGGAAAAATTTCTCCGTGACGAACAACTTAAAAGAGGATATTTACCCGTAATTACACCCCATATCGGAAATATAGAATTATATAAAACAAGCGGACATTATCCTTATTATAAAGACAGTCAGTTTCCAACATTAAAATTTGAAAACAGTTCCGAAGAATATTTACTGAAGCCGATGAATTGTCCCCATCATTTCCAGATATATTCTTCTAAAATGAGAAGCTACAGAGACCTTCCTCTGCGTTTAGCAGAATTCGGCATGGTTTACAGATATGAACAATCCGGTGAACTAAACGGATTAACACGCGTTCGTTCGTTCGCTGTTGACGATTCACATATGTTTGTCCGTCAAGACCAGCTTAAGGATGAACTGTGTAATGTAATCGATTTAATTCAGACCGTTTTTTCTGCCGTGGGGTTTTCTGATTTTAAAACTCAGCTTTCTTACAGAGATGATAACGCGGATAAATACGGCGGTGAAATTGAATTATGGGAAAAAGCTCAGGAAGAAATTAAGTTAGCTGCTGATGAAATGAACCTTAATTATAAAATTATTGAAGGCGAAGCGGCGTTTTACGGACCTAAAATAGATTTTATAGTAAAGGATGTCCTCGGCAGAAATTGGCAGCTCGGTACGGTTCAAATTGACTATGTTATGCCGGAAAGATTTGATTTGCAGTATATCGGCAGCGACGGACAAAAACACAGACCGGTTGTAATCCACAGAGCGCCGTTTGGTTCTTTGGAAAGATTTATAGGTCTGTTGATCGAGCATTTTGCAGGGTATTTCCCAACATGGCTCTCTCCAACGCAGGTTGCCGTAATTCCGGTTTCTCAAAACTATGTTGAATATGCAAAAAAAGTAGTAAATTTGTTAAAAGAAAATGCAATAAGGGTTGAAATTGATGAAAGAAATGAAAAAATTGGTTATAAAATTAGAGAATGTGAAACTCAGAAAGTCCCTTATATGTTAATTATTGGAGAGAAGGAACAATCTGCCGGAAATATTTCCGTTAGAAAACATAAAGAAGGCGATAAAGGAGCTTTGTCTCTAACGGAATTTATCGATAATATTACGAACGAAATAAAAAATAAATTACTTAACTAAAAGAGAGGTGTTCAATCGCTAAAAAAAATACTGTAAGAGTAAATGAAGATATTACCACTACACAGGTAAGAGTTATTGATGTAGACGGAAAACAAATAGGAGTGATGCTTATTGAAGATGCATTAAACAGAGCATCTGAAAGAGGACAAGATTTAGTGGAAATAGCTCCTCAAGCTAATCCGCCTGTTTGTAAAATTATTAATTACGGTAAATTCAAATACGAACAACAAAAAAGAGATAAATTACAAAAAAAGAATCAAGTTGTTTCGGTATTAAAAGAAATTAGACTTCATCCAAATACAGATGTTCACGATTTTGAATTTAAAGCCAAACACGCAATAAATTTTTTGGAAGAAGGCAACAAAGTTAAAGTTTCTGTTATGTTTAAAGGAAGAGAAATGGCATATCAGGAACAAGGCGAAGAATTACTTGCAAGATTTGTAGAAAAAGTTGAAGATATTGCAAAAATAGAATCTCCGCTTAAAATGGAAGGGCGGAATATGAATTTGATTTTAGTTCCATTGAAACCTAAAGGAAAAAAGAAAAATAAATAGGATAAAAAAATGCCAAAAATGAAAAGCAACAGAGGTGCAAGCAAAACTTTTAAAAAAACTGCATCCGGCAAAATTAAAAGAAAAAAAGCTTATGCAAGTCATATTTTGACTTCAAAATCAACAAAGAGAAAGCGTAATTTACGCCACGCTACTCTTGTTTCAAAATCAGAAGAAAAGCGCGTAAAAACTATGATACAATAAGATAAAGGGTAATAATTATGCCTCGTTCTCAAAACAAAGTAGCTTCTCACAGAAGAAGAAAGAAAATCTTAAAACTTGCTAAAGGATATTGGGGAGCAAGAAGCAAGGTTTATACGGTCGCCAAAAATCACGTAGAAAAAGGTTTGGTACACGCTTACAGAGACAGAAGACTGAAGAAAAGAACCTTTAGAAGACTTTGGATTGTTCGTATAAATGCTGCCGCAAGACTAAACGGTACTACTTATTCCAGACTTATTCACGCTTTAAACGTTAAAGGAATAAATATTAACAGAAAAGTACTTGCAAGTTTAGCACTCGAAAATCCTTCGGCTTTTAGTGAATTGGTAGAATTTACTAAAAATTAATTTATTGAGGTTGTCTTAAAAGAGTAAATTTTGTCTAACCCACGATCCAGCCTGCCGGCAGGCAGGTTTAATCGTGGGGTTTTAAGCAAAAAACAAGATTTGTTTTAACCGTTTCAACGGTTTTTAGTACTTTTGAGACAGCCTTATCACTTTAAATAAATTGAAATTACTTCTTCAGGTATTTTATTCATTTTAAGTAGAAATACAATTGCTCCCAATTTATGAAGAGGGAAAAAATATGCGGGAAAGATAATGCTTCAAGAAAAAATTGCACGGATTGAAAAAGATTTTTTAGACGAAATTTCAAAAATTGAAAACGATAAACAACTTGAAGAATTAAGAGTTAAGTACTTTAGTAAAAACGGGTTAGTCCCTTCGCTTTTTGCTCTTATTAAAGATGCCTCACCGGAAGATAAACCTCAATTAGGAAAAACGTTAAACGCATTGAAAACCGGATTGCAAGATAAATTTAACTCCGTTATGGAGCAAGTATCCGAAAAAGAAGGCGGAGCGAATGATAAAGTCGATTTATCGCTGCCCGGAAATGAAAGAAATCTTGGGAGCAAGCACATATTAACTCAAACTTTGGACGAAATCAAATCCATATTTAAAGGAATGGGCTTTTCGGTTTTTGAAGGTCCGGAGTTGGAATCCGACTATAATAATTTTGAAGCTTTGAATTTTCCCCCCGATCATCCGGCAAGAGATATGCAGGATACCTTTTTTATCAGCGATGATTTCGTTCTTCGTACTCACACTTCGCCTGTGCAAATCAGACTAATGAAGTCCGGGAAACCTCCGGTTAGGGCAATTATGCCCGGACGTGTTTACAGGAACGAAGCGGTAAGTTCAAGAAGCTACTGCATGTTTCATCAGGTTGAAGGTTTGTATGTTGACACCGATGTAACCTTTGCTGAATTAAAAGGAACCTTGGCTTCATTCGCCCGTCAATTTTACGGCGACGATTTGAAATTCCGTTTTAGACCGAGTTTCTTCCCGTTTACGGAACCGAGCGCCGAAATGGATATTACTTGTTTTATCTGTAAAGGCGGCGGATGTAAAATTTGCAAACATACCGGATGGCTCGAAATTTTGGGCTGCGGAATGGTGGACCCGAATGTTTTTGAAAATGTGGGCTACGACAATGAAAAATACACCGGCTATGCATTTGGAATGGGAATTGAAAGAATTGCAATGTTAAAGTACGGAATTACGGATATAAGAGTTTTCTTTGAAAACGATTACAGGTTTTTGAAACAATTTTAACGCGGAGTTTAAAGATTGAAAATCTCACTTAACTGGTTAAAAAAATACGTAGATATAGAAGATATTTCTGTGAATGATTTGGTTGATGCACTGACTATGTCCGGTTTGGAAGTAGAGGATTTTGTCGATCAAAAACAGATTTACAAGGATTTTATCGTCGGTTTTGTTAAAGATAAGAAAAAACATCCGAATGCAGACAGGTTATCCGTGTGTACCGTATCAAACGGTACCGAAGAACTCCGGGTTATCTGCGGCGCACCCAATGTTGATAAAGGACAAAAAATAATTTTTGCACCCGTAGGCTGTGTAATCCCAAAAGGAAATTTCCAATTAAAGAAAGCGAAAATACGCGGCATTGAATCTTGCGGAATGATTTGCAGCGAGGACGAATTGTTATTCGGCGATGACCACAGCGGAATAATGGTTCTGGATGAAAAGTTAAAAGAAGGAACACCCCTGTGCGAAGCATTAAATTTGAACGATGTAATAATGGAAATTGCGATCACTCCTAACCGTCCGGATGCACTTTCTCACATCGGAGTTGCCAGGGATGTAAGCGCTTTGTTCGGCAAAAAATTAAAAATTCCGGAAGTGGATATATCCGATAAAGAAAGCGAATCTTCCAAGTTTGCTTCGGTTGAAGTTGAAGACGATATAAACTGTCCGAGATATTCGGCAAAGATTGTAAAAGATGTAAAAATAAAAGAATCACCGGATTGGCTGAAAGAAGTGTTGAATAATATCGGACTAAGACCGATTAATAATATTGTGGACGTTACAAATTTTGTAATGTACGAAACCGGTCAGCCTTTGCATGCTTTTGATTTAAACAGACTTGCCGGTAAAAAAATAATTGTTAAAAGTACAGATGAGGTATCAACATTCACTACTCTGGATTCCAAAGAACGCAAACTGCCGAAAGGAACGCTATTGATTTGTGACGCGGAAAAACCCGTTGCAGTTGCCGGCATTATGGGCGGAGAAAATTCGGAGATTGACGAAAATACCAAGGACATACTAATTGAAAGCGCGTACTTCAATCCCTCTTCAATTAGAAAAACTTCAAAGGCACTTCAGCTAAGTACGGATGCGTCTTACAGATTTGAAAGAGGAACTAATCCCAACATAACGGCTTACGCTGCTGAGCGTGCCGCCGGTTTAATCGCGGAATTATCCGAAGGAAAAGTAATAGACGGAATTTTAGATATATATCCGAAAAAAATTGAACCTAAAAATATAGTCGTACGCAGCTCAAGAATTGGAAGATTATTGGGCTACGATATTGATAAAGGGAAAATTAAAAATATTCTTCAATCTATAGAATTAAAGATTGTTTCCGAAGATAACGATGATCTGACAATTTCAATTCCTACTTTTCGTCCCGATATCGAGAGGGAAGTTGACGTAATAGAAGAAATAGCCCGCATCAACGGATATGAAAATATTCCGACAATTACAAAAATTTCGATTACTCTTGATAAGAAAACTGATGAAACATCATTTGCAGAATTGATAAAAACCACGGCAAACGGACTTGGCTTTTATGAAATGATCAACAATCCATTGCAGAATAAAGAAACCGCCTCCGTAATCGGCAGTCCGATTTTTGTAAAAAATCCTCAGAGTTTGGATATGGAATGTTTGAGGACATCTTTAATTCCCGGTGCGTTAAAAGTTGTTTCTCAAAATATTAAATACGGAGAGAAGGATTTACAGTTGTTCGAAATAGGTAATGTATTTAATAAATTAACGGATAAAAAAATTACTTCGTTCGATGATTTTACGGAAAAGGGTAAAGTAATTTTTATTTTAACGGGAAAATTTCTCTTAAAACAATGGAACTCGGGTGAAAAAGAGTACGATTTTTACAATTTAAAAGGTCTGCTTAATAGTTTTGAAAGAAAAATTTTGCTTGACAATGTTTTAAATGATTCCTATAATAATATTGAAAGTAATTTTTTCGATGATTACATTCAAAAAAAATATAAAGGAAAACAAATAGGAGAAGGAGGAAGGTTAAATAAAAGCATTCTTAAACAATTTGATATACCTCAAAACGTCTATTTGTTTGAGTATGATTTGGAATTATTAAAAGGTATAATTCCCGAAAAAAAATATTATATTGAACCATTGAAATTTCCAAAAATATACAGAGACTTTGCTTTTATATTTGACAAGGAAATTGAATATGTAACGGTGAAAGATTTTATAAATAAGAATAGTTCCGATTTACTAAAATCTGTTCGCCTTTTCGATTTGTTTGAACACGAATCATTAGGGGAGAACAAAAAAAGTTTAGCGTTTGCTTTAGAATATTATTCGGAAAAACGAACGCTGACGGAGGAAGAAGTAGAAAAAGATTTCAGAAGCATAATTGCTTCTGTAACTAAAAAATTTAATGCACAGTTAAGAGGAAACTAATTGTCTGAATATTCAAAATCGGAGAATCTGTTAAATGACCTGAACGCCATTGAAACTCAAGTTTCAATACTTGCATCTAATTGCAGCGATCTGACAAACAGAAAAACCGATTTGGAAAGACAACTGGAAAGTGCACAACAAAGAATCTCGGATCTGTCTAAAAAGATAGAAACGCTTGAGATGGAGCTGACCGAGATAAAAAACGAGAAAGATAACGATGCCTTGTTTAATTCTTTAAGTAGTGAAGAAAGAGCAAATTTAAAATCGAGGTTACAAAATTTGCTCACAAGGATTGATTATCATATTAGTTCTTAATAAAAAATTAAGGATTTTTGAAGGATTAGATATTTATGGCGGATAAAAAGAAGCTTAAAGTAAAAATATTTGATACGGAATACTCTCTTTTAGTTGAAAATGAAGATATAGCTAAAGAACTGGCTATTTATGTAAATAAAGTTATGGAAGAAACAAAAGAAGAACTTCCTGACCAACCGGCGCAGACAATTGCAATTATCGCTTGCTTAAACATTGCTTATGATCTGTTCCTTGAGAAAAATAAAAATCGAGAATTCCTAATCCAAGCTTCAGATATAGTAAAGAAAATAAAATTGAATCTTTACGAGCCGGAAATATCCAACCCTTCATAATCTTTTCCGCGCTGTCAGTCCTTAATAAATGAAAAACTAACTTTCATTATTAGGGAGTTTGACTTACGGCGTCTATTGCAGGCCTCACCTTTCATTTATTTGAAAGGATTGTATTTTTACAACGGTGGAAGCAAAAAGCGTTCGAGCAGGTTCCCACATTGTCTTAATAGGGTTTTTCCTTATTAACATTAGGCTGACAGTAGCGGATTTTAAATTTTAAATTCTTGGAGGAAAAATGACCATTACAGGTAATATGTTAATAATGATCGGGGTAGCAGTTTTTACAGTTGCGTTTTTCTTTTATTTAGGTTGGATGCTTAATGCGAAGTTAGGGAAAAAAAGTCTTACTTCCGCAACAGAAAAAGCCAAACAAATCTTAAAAGATGCTGAAAAAGAAGCAAACAACTTAAAAAGAGAAAAGCTTCTTGAAGTTAAAGACGAATGGTATAGAAAGAAAAGCGAATTTGACAAAGAAGTTGCAAGTAAAAGAAACAAGTTTGCCAATCTTGAAAAACAGTTCAGCAACAGAGAAGAAAATATTGAAAAGAAATTTGATCTTGTTATAAAGAAAGAAAGAGAAACGAAAGATTTTGAAAAACAATTAAACGAACTGAAAATTGAAATTAACAGAAGACTTGAGTCTGTTAAAAAATTAGAAGACGAGCAGAACGAAAAACTTGAAAAGATTTCCGGGCTTAGCAAAGACGAAGCCAAGAAAATGCTTGTTGATAACATGATAAAAGAAGCAAAGATAGAAGCTTCTCAATCTATAAAAGATCTGCACGAGCAGGCAAAAACCGAAGCCAAAAGAGATGCACAGAAGATTATTGTGCAGGCAATTCAAAGAACGGCTGCCGACCACTCAATAGAAACCACGGTTTCCGTCGTCCAAATTCAAAGCGACGATATGAAGGGAAGAATCATCGGGAAAGAAGGCAGAAACATCCGAGCTTTTGAAGCGGCAACCGGTGTGGACGTAATTGTTGACGATACCCCGGAAGCCGTAATCCTTTCTTCTTTTGACCAATTCCGCCGCGAAGTAGCAAGGGTATCTTTAGAAAGATTAATTTCGGACGGAAGAATTCATCCCACAAGAATTGAAGAAGTTGTTGAGAAAGTTAAAACCGAACTTGAAGAAGAGTTGGTAAGAGACGGCGAAAATACAGTTCTTCAATTGGGACTGCATAACATGCACCCCGAATTAACCAAACATATCGGAAGAATGAGATACCGTTCGAGTTACGGGCAGAATTTATTGCAGCACAGCATCGAAGTTGCTTACTTGACAGGTATAATGGCGGCGGAAATAGGTCTGGACGTTAATTTGGCTAAACGAGCAGGCTTGCTGCACGATGTGGGAAAAACAGTTGACAAAAATATTGAAGGACCTCACGCCTTAATCGGTTATGATCTGACCAAAAAGTTCAAAGAACATCCTATTGTTTCCAATGCAGTCGGGTCTCATCACGAAGATATAGAAATGGAACACCCTATTGCTCCTTTGGTACAGGCGGCAGATGCAATTAGCGGTGCAAGACCGGGTGCGAGACGCGAACCTTTGGAAGGTTACGTGAAGCGTTTGGAAACTCTTGAAGCCTTGGCAAAATCATTTGAAGGAGTAGCAAAAACTTATGCAATCCAAGCCGGCAGAGAGGTAAGGGTTGTGGTTGAGCAGGATAAAGTCGACGATACTCTGGCGGATAAATTAGCGCACGATATTGCCGAAAAAATTCAAGAAGAAATGGAATATCCCGGTCAGATAAAAATTACCGTAATAAGAGAAATTAGAAAAATTAGTTACGCTAAATAATCGTTTTTCTAATTGGTTGTGATGAAAAGAAAAAAACTTAAAATAGCCGTAACCGGTAATATCGGTTCCGGCAAAACAACTTTTTGCAATTACTTAAAATCCAAAGGCTTCAAGGTATTAAAAGCCGATGATATTTCTAAGGATATTTTAACAAGTGACGAAAATGTTAAAAAGGAAATTGTTGAAGTTTTCGGACATGAAACATTCAAAGACGGGCAGCTGAACAAAAAATATCTTGCTGAGAAAGTCTTTACGGATGCTGAAAAAGTTATGCAAATAAATTCAATCCTGCATCCTGTTGTTATAAAAAAACTTGACGAAAAAATAAATTCATTATTTAAAAATGAAGACATTGTTTTTGTAGAAGCTGCATTAATATATGAAGCTGATTTGGAAGATTATTTTGATTATGTGGTATTGATTTCATCTGAATTAATGAACAGGTTCAAGAGAAAAGAAAAAAGTGAAAGTTATAATTTTGAAGAATTCAAGCGGAGAGAAGAAAACCAAATTAAAGAGGAAGAAAAAAGCAAAAGAGCCGACTTTGAATTTAAAAATAACGGCAGCATTAAAGAACTGGAACAAAAAGCGGAATTACTTTTAATGATTTTAAATGGAATAAAATAAACTCTCTTTAAAATCATTGATAAGAAATATCAATTTTTCAACTACGCCTCCGAAGTTTAACGCCCGCAGCGGACAAGTTAAAATACCGGAGGTTTAAAACTATTTTTAAGAAACAATAAATTAATAATGAAATGAAAACGATTGCCATCCAAGGTGAAAGAGGAGCGTTCAGTGAAATTGCGGCAAAAAGCTTTTTCGGAAACGATATAAGGGTTTCCGCTTCATTTTCATTCGCAGATGTTTTTGATAAAGTAAAAAACAAAAAAGTAAATTACGGAATTGTTCCCATTGAAAATTCACTTTACGGCAGTGTTATAGATTCATTGGACCTGCTTCAAAAAAATTCACTTTTTATTGTCGGCGAAATAAATCTGCAGATCAGTCATTTCTTGCTTTCAAACAAAAAATATAAACTTTCACGGATAAAAAAGATTTATTCTCACCCGCAGGCTTTGGGTCAGTGTTCGGTGTTCTTGGATTCGATTCCGAAAGTGAAAATTATTCCTGCTTATGATACAGCCGGCTCTGCGAAAATGCTAAACGAAAATCAAAATGAAATTTCCGCCGCAATAGCCAGCAGAGAAGCTGCCGAAATTTATAAGCTGAAAATAATCAGACGGAATATTCAAAACAAAAAGAAAAATTATACAAGATTTTTAATTATTGCCCCGAAACCTGTAAAGGGAAAACCGAAGAACCCGAAAACATCGATAAGTATTCTGCTTAAAAGTATTCCGGGTGCTTTGTTCAAAGCTTTAAGTGTTTTTGCATTGCGTGATATTAACCTTGTTAAAATTGAATCGAGACCTTTGCCCGATAAACCTTTCCGGTACTTATTTTATATAGATTTTTCGGGTGATTTAAGAGACCGAAAAATAAAATTGGCGCTGAATCATTTGAAAGAAATATCATCGGATATTAAATCTTTCGGTACGTATGAATCGGGCGAATTTATTTCCAAATAATTGTAAAAAGTTTATTTGAAATAGTTAACCTCTGAAGGTAAATTTGTTAATCAAATTAAGGGAGAAAAAAGTTGGATCTGCTGAATAAATTGATTGTAGCACTTGTACAATTTATGCCGAAAAAATTAGTCTGGAAATTCTCCAAAAAATACATAGCCGGAGAAACACTGGACCAAGCCGTTGCTTTGGTTAAAGAACTAAATAAAAAAGGAATTCTTGCTACGTTGGATGTACTCGGTGAAGCCGTTACAAACAAGGATGAAGCAATTGAATCAAAAATTGAAGCAAAACGCATAATAGAAAAAATTATTTCGGAAAATCTGCAGGCAAACCTGTCTATTAAACCTACGCAAATGGGACTAAGCATCAACAGCGATTTTGCCTATGAACAAATTGAAGAGTTAGTGCAAAAAGTTGAAGAAGTGAACAATTTCTTGCGTATCGATATGGAAGATTCACCCTACACTACTTTGACCTTTGATTTACTTAAAAAATTAAGAGAAAAATATTCTCGTGTCGGAGTAGTTGTTCAAGCTTATCTTAAAAGAAGTATGGATGACGTAAAAGAATTAAACAAGATAAAAACAAATTACAGGCTGTGTAAAGGAATTTATGTTGAATCACCTGAAATTGCATATAAAGACAGACAGTCAATAAGGGAAAATTATATTAAGTTGTTGGAAGAAATGATTTCCTCGGGCTGTTATGTAGGCATTGCCACGCACGATGAATATCTAATAAATGAAGCGTACAAATTGATAAAAAAATATAATCTGACGAAAGATAAATTTGAATTTCAAATGCTTCTTGGTGTCAGAGAAGATCTAAGGGATAAATTTGTAAGAGACGGCTATAAAATTAGGATTTATATCCCCTACGGAAAACATTGGTACAATTATTCGATACGCAGATTAAAGGAAAATCCGACTATAGCAGGGTATATTTTCAAAAATTTATTTTCTTTTAAATAATGAATGTATTAGGAATAGAAAGCTCCTGCGACGAAACTTCCGTTGCGGTTTTATCCGATGATAAATTACTTGTTAATTTAATTTCATCTCAAGATTTCCATAAAGAATACGGCGGAGTAGTGCCCGAACTTTCAAGCCGCGCACATCTTCAAATAATCATTCCCCTGGTAAAACAAGCTCTGTTAAAATCCAACGTAGAGTTGAAAGATATCGATTTAATTTGTGCGACCGCAGGTCCCGGATTGATCGGCGCTTTGCTCGTCGGTTTTACGTTTGCCAAAGGGCTGGCTCTTTCAACCAATAAACCGTTTGTCCCGGTTAATCATATCGAGGGACATATATTCTCGGGATTCTTAATGGACAGGAAACCCGAATTTCCTTTTTTGGTTCTTGTTGTTTCGGGCGGACACACCTTGCTTTTACTTGTTAAAAGTTTTACCGAAATTGAAAAACTTGGTTCTACCGTGGACGATGCCGCCGGAGAGGCTTATGATAAGGTTGCCAAAATGTTGGAACTGAGATATCCGGGCGGACCGAAAATACAGGTACTCGCTTCAAAATCCGAAGAAACGGATATAAAATTTCCCATAGCGGACTTAAAAGAGCCGTATAATTTTTCATTCAGCGGGGTTAAAACCTCGGTGCTTAGATTCATACAGAAAAATAAAATTGAAGGGATAGCGTTGGACGATCAATTAAAAAATGATATTGCTTTTGCTTTCCAAAAAGCCGTAAACGGTGCACTTATAAAAAATACGGAAAAAGCATTAAACGAGTTCCAAGTTCGGTCAATTTCATTGGTCGGCGGTGTAGCAGCCAATAAAAATTTAAGGGATTCCATTGTAAATTTGGGACAAAAATACAATATCGAATCTATTATCCCCGGTTTTGAATTTTGCGGCGACAACGCCGCAATGATTGCTTTTAGAGGAATGACTTTATTTAAAGAAGGAAAAAGATACGATTTGTCAACCAAACCCTTTCCTCATCTTTCAAAAAATGGTTTTAATTTTTAATTATTGTATTATCTTGTAATAAAAATTAAAAAAAATTATAAGAATATTGGAGGTTATCTCAAAAGTAGGGTAAACCGTTAAAATAAATCTCTTTTTTCCCTTAAGATCCCACGATTAAAGAGACTGTGTGAAAATTAGAAAAACCGGTTAAAACCGGTTATGATTATTTTGTTTCTACGTCATAATCCCACAGATAAACCTGCCTGTACGGTAGGCAGGTCTGTGGGTTAATTTAATTTATGAATTTTCACACAACCTCTAAACCTGCCTGCCGGCAGGCAGGATCGTGGGTTAATCAAAATTTACTCTTTTGAGACAGCCTCCGGATATAAAAATTTAATTAAATGAATAATATGGATTATAAATCATTATTAGATGAATTGAGCGAATTGAAAAAAGAAGAAAAAGAAATGCTTCTTTCAAAACTTAGAGATGAGGTCGATGCTCTGGACGAAAATTTAGCGAAGTTATTGAGCAAAAGAACGTATTTTTCCGTTATGATAGGCAGGGTTAAACGGGCGTTAAAAATGCCGACTTACAGTCCCGAACGAGAGAGGGAAATAGGGAAAAGAATAAACAAATACGCGGAAAAACCCCTTACTTCCAAAGCATTAAAACGCATTTACGAAAGGATATTGGACGAATCCAGGGCAATACAAAAGAACGATTTTGAGGAAAATTAGATTGAACACGGAAAAGTATAATAAATTATTGGAAAAATTTACCGGATACTTGAACAGAAAAGAAGTCGTTATTGCAATCAGTGTTTTTTTAATTGTTTGGATGACTTTTTATTTAATTCTTTTCACTCCAAATTATTACGATAAGAAATCTCCCCTGCAATTTGAAATACACAAAGGAGAACCGCTGAACAGTATAATTGACAGGTTATACGAAAGGGGAATAATTCCAAGCCGGAATAATATGTTCCTGGCAAGTTATATTTACGGAGCACAAAATAAATTCCGTGCGGCAAGGTATCATATACCAAACGGACTAAGTTATTTGGATTTAGTGGACCTTTTTACTAAGGGCAAAGCGGATTTTATGCGAACCGTATATTTGAGAGACGGACTCTCGGTTAAATGGATGGCGTATGTGCTTAAAAACAAAGTGCTTGTGGATTCCGCTTCATTTGTAAATTTAGCATTTGACGAACAATTTGTTCGTAGTTTGGGATTGCGGAGGAAATCCCTGGAAGGGTTTTTAATGCCGGGTAAATATGAATTTTACGAAAGGAGCACAGCAAGAGAGGTCTTAAAAAAACTGTATAATTCTTTTCAGGATTTTATGGTTGACTCACTTTGGGAGCAGACCAAAAAAACCGGTTATTCTTTCGAGCAAATAGTTACCTTGGCTTCAATTGTAAAAGGTGAAACGAATGATAAGAACGAGATGCCCACAATTGCCAGTGTTTATTTAAATAGATTGAGAATCGGCATGAGGCTGCAGGCAGATCCCACGATCCAGTATTTGCAGACCAACGGGTGGAAAAGATTATTGTATGACGACTTGCGGATAGATTCTCCGTATAATACTTATAAATATTCGGGTTTGCCGCCGGGACCTATAAACAATCCCGGAAAAGCCGCGATATTGTCGGTTTTATATCCGGCAAAAACCCGTTATCTTTACTTTGTGGCAAACGGAAAAGGCAGCCATAATTTTTCGAGGAACTATAATCAACATTTGCGTAACGTAAAAAAACTTAGAAGATGGATAAGAGAACAAAAGCGAAAAGCAAAACAAAAATCGGGATAATTTTATCCGTTTTAGTTTTATTATTTCTATCCGGATGTGCAAACCAACTGCCGCCGGGCGGCGGAGAAATAGATAAAATTCCCCCCGAAATTGAAGAATTTTATCCTCCGAACGGAACAACCAATTTTAAGGACGATTATATCAGTTTTGACTTTTCCGAATACGTGGAAAAACGTTCCTTTAAAGAAGCGGTTTTCATTTCTCCGCAAATGGAAGGTGAATTGGTCTACAATTGGAGCGGTACGAGTGTTTCCATAGAATTTCCGAAAAAATTAAAAGACAACACCACTTATGTAGTAACTATCGGCACCGACGTAGCCGACGTGAACAACCGCAATAGAATGGCACAATCGTTTTCTTTAACTTTTTCAACCGGAAATGAAATTGATAAAAGGTCTATTGCCGGAACAGTGTTCGCTGATAAACCCTCCGGAGTGATGATTTACGCCTATAAGCTTAAAGATGATTCAATCGATCCGAAAAAAGTAAAACCTGATTATATCACACAAACCGGGGAAAAAGGTACTTACAAATTGAACGGTATTTCAGAGGGGAAATTCAGAATTTTTGCGGTCCGGGATAAGTTCAAAGATTTTTTGTTTCAGGCTGTGCAGGACGAAATAGGGATAAGCAGCCGTGATATTGCCTTTTTTAAAAATGATACTACGGTTGAAAACGTTAATTTTAAATTGACAAAAATTGATAAAGAACCTCCGAGAATAATAAGAGCGGTGATGACCGACCGTTCGCACGTACTTGTTGAATTTACGGAAGATTTGTCACGGCAGTCGGTTAAACTGAAAAATTTTTCAATTGTGGATTCTTCAAAAGGAGAAAAATTCACTTTCAGTAACGTTTACAGAAAGTATAAAATAAATAATCGTATTGTTTTAATAAATAATAATTCTTTTAGCGGCAATTCAAATTTATATCTTCAAGCTGACGACATCACCGACCTGAACGGGAACACGATAAAAAACGATTACATAAAATTAATTTACAGCGACAGGGAAGACACTTCAAAACCGCGTTTGGTTATTTCCGAACCGCCCTCGGGCAGCAGTGAAGCGGATTACTCCGACCAAATTTTCCGTTTTTATTTCTCGGATTATTTAGATTCTTCCTCTGCAAAAAGCGGAATTATATTTAAACGTGACGACGGAATGAATATTCCATATTTAATCAATTTTATAGATGATGCTTCCTTTACATTAAAGGCAAAAATCGATTTGCTTCCCGTAAAAAAATATAAAATAGTAATAGATCTTCACAAGATTAAAAACAATAACGGAGCTGCCGCCGACTCAAATTATATATACGATTTTACAACCGTCAACGGACTAAATTTTTCCGGAGTTACCGGAGAGGTGAAAAATCTTGAAACCGATTACCCTGTCTACATTATTCTAAAAGGAGTTGATGAAAACAAAAGGACATACAAACAACAATTGAGCAAAAACAGAAAATTTGTTTTCAGCAGGATCGTCTCCGGTAAGTATAAACTTTGGTGTTTTATCGATAAAGACAAAAACGGGAAATACAGCTTCGGTTCTCCGTTTCCTTTTCAACCCGCGGAAAAATTCTCTTACCTAAAATATGAATTGGAACTAAAACCCCGCTGGATGCAGACGGACGTGGTGTTGGAATTTAACAATTAGCCGCAAGCTGCATAAATTCGGAAGGATTTTATCATCCTTCAGATGACGGGTTTTTTTCACTCGAAGCTGTCTCAAAAGTGCGGAAAACCGTTTGACTTAGTCATTCCTCCGGAAGAAACGATTAAAATAAATCTCGTTCACTGCCGCCACAGGTCAATAGATGGTAAAAAAGGTTTTGTGGAAGCAATGTAATTTTGAGTTAACGAATTTTTTGCTTTTATTAATTAGTCCCTAATTCTATAATTAGAATAAAGGAGATATATCATGTCTAAAATATTACTAATTGATGATAATGCAGATAATTTAACTTCGCTATCCGCTACATTAAAAGACCTCATTCCCAAGTCTGTTATTTTAGTTGCCCTGTCCGGTCCTGAAGGCTTGGAACTTGCTGCCGATAAACAGCCCGATGTTATTATCTTAGATATTCGTATGCCGGGGATGAACGGCTACGAAGTACTCAGGCTGCTTAAGGCTAATGTAAAAACAAAAATTATTCCCGTAATACTTTTAACCGCAAACTATACCGACGTAAAAAGCAAAATACGCGGATTGGAAGCCGGAGCTGATGCTTTCCTGTCAAAACCAATAGACAAAAACGAACTTATCGCGCAGGTAAAAGTAATGCTGCGAATAAAAAAAGCGGAAGACCTGTTACGGAGAGAAAATATATTATTAGAGTCCGTTGCCAAAGGTGCTTCCCAAAAATTTGATTTTACACAAAAAAAATATCAAAATGTTTTTGATAACAATCTTGCCGGTATAGTAGAAACAACATTTGAAGGCGAAATACTTTCGTGCAACACCTCACTTGCAAAAATATTCGGATTTAAAACCGTTGAAGAAGTTTTAGAGTTAAAAACAATACCTTTTTACAAGAATGTTTCCGATAGAGATAAACTTGTTTCGTTATTAAAAAAGGATAAAAAAATACTAAACTATGAAGTCGATTTTGTGGATAAAAACGGCAAGACTATAAATGCCTTAATAAGAAGCTTTAACATTGATGAAAAAACTATTTTAACTTTCTTTATTGACATTACGGATGTAAAGAAACTGCAGGAAACACAGAACCAATATGAGAAAATCGTATCCAGTTCCACGGATATGATGGCGCTGCTCGATAAAAATTTCACATACCTTGCTTGCAACAATACATTTTTTGAAGCATTCGGCAAAACCTCGGAAGAAATAATCGGTTCTACCGTAGAAGATATTTTCGGTAAGGAATTCTTTGAATCCGTTACAAAACCGAACGCATTGCGCTGCTTAGCCGGTGAAGTAATAAATTATCAAAAGTGGTTCGATTTTCCGGTAAAGGGAAAGTGTTATATGGATGTAAGGTTTTTTCCGTATAAAGACAAACAGAATATAATTCAAGGTTTTGTAGTAAATGCACGGGATATAACGAAACATAAAAAAATTGAAAATGCACTTAAAGAAAGCGAACAGTGGAACAAAGAAATATTTGAAGGTTCTTTAGATGCAATCTTTATCGTAGATTCAAATGCCCATATTGTAGATGTTAATAAAGCTGCCGCTTCATTAACCGGATATACCAAGGACGAACTGTTAAAAATGTCAATTCCCGCCTTACACGAAGAGGAAGACCTTGAAGCGTTTAATAAATATTTTAGACGTATAATGGACGGCGAACCTATTACCAGCGAAGCTAAAATACGTAGAAAAGACGGAACAAAAGTAGATACCGAATTTAGCAATAAACGAATTATTATCGGCAGAGTTCCATATATGCATACAATTGCCCGCGATATAACGGAACGAAAAAAAATAGAAGAAATGTTGATGTTAGTTCATTTTTCAACCGAACATACCAAAGATGCGATATATTGGATTATACCGAACGGTAATTTTGTAAATGTAAATGAAACCGCCTGCAAGGAACTTGGATATACAAAAGAAGAACTTTTGCAAATGTCTGTTTTTGATGTCGCTCCTTCATTTCCGAGAGAAAATTGGAACTCACATTGGGAGGAATTAAAGGAAAAAGGTTCGATGATTTTTGAAAATACTCATCTTCGAAAAGACGGAACTACCTTTCCGGTTGAAATATCTGTAAACTATATAAAATATGGGAATAAGGAGTACAATTGTGCTTTTGCCAGAGACATTACCGAACGCAAATTGTCTGAAGAGAAATTAGGAAAAGAAAAAGCCTTATTAAAGGCTATCGTTGATAATATACCGATATTGCTTACCCGCTATGACCCAAATACCAACATTCTTTACCTTAATAAGGAGTTTGAAAAAAAAGTCGGCTGGAAAACCGAGGAGGTTAAAAATATCGATCTGCTGGAGAAGGTCTATCCGGATCCGGATTATCGCCAACAAGCAATTGAATACATGCAAAAAGCCAGTATAGAATGGCGGGAATTTCGAGTACGGTCTAAATCGGGGAAAATAGTTGATTCAGAATGGGCAAATATTCGCCTGCAGGACGGAACACAGATTGGTATCGGAATAGACATTACCGAACGCAAAAAAAACGAAGAAGAAATAAAACAAAAAAACAAGCAGCTTCTTCTACTTTCCAAAGCTTCAACGGAGATAAATAAAGTACTCGATTTAGACACAATACTTCAGCAGCTTGTTAAAATAGCAATTGAATTAACCGGCTCTACTTCCGGAGCTTCCGCTTTATACGAAAATGATAAAATGGTATTTAGAACATACAACAATAAGGGAAAGATAATACCTATCGATTTTGAATTTGAAAAAGGATACGGAGTACCGGGCTGGGTAATTAAAAACAAAAAGCCGTATATAACAAATGATGCAAAGAACGATGAACACGTTATTCCGGAAATTCAAAAAGAACTTAACTTCCATCAATTAATTGATGTACCGATATTAAACAAAAAGGGAGAATTGCTCGGTTGTTTTGAAATTCATAATACAAAAGACGGACGTCCGTATGATGATAATGATATGGAAATATTACAAGGATTAGCTGCCAACACATCCGTAGCCATTGAAAATACACAAATGTTTTTGGAACGCAAAAAAATAGAAGAAGTGCTTTCTTTTGAGCGTGATAAATTCTCATTTATACTTAACTCTCTACCTATTGGTGTAACGGTCTTAGACTCTTCCGATAAATACATATTTATCAATTCTATCTCGTTGGAAATAGATAGGTACCCAAAAGATCCTTCAAAATTATTAGGAAAAGACGTTAGAAGTAACCATCCCAAGAATGCTTTATCTGTAATTGATGAACTAATAAATGATTTTAAATCAGGCAAAAAAACTCATCATTTTAGGGAAGACAGGAAAGGGAAAAAAGATGTACTGATTTCATATCATTCATTACATAATTCGGAAGGGAAATATACAGGGCTTATCCGACTTGTTACGGATATTACCGAAAGGAAACAAGCTGAACTTAAGGTTAGAGAAAGCCGGCAGCGTCTTTCCAGCCATTTAGATAACACACCTTTGGGAGGTATTTTTTGGGATACTGATTTAAAGGTAACGGATTGGAACAAATCCGCCGAAAGGATATTCGGTTACAGCAAGGAGGAAGCATTAGGCAAACACGCAAACGAGTTGATCGTTCCTAAGGAGATTCAAAACAAGATTGACGACATTTTCAATCACCTTTTAACACAAACCGGCGGAGAGAGAAGTACTGATGAAAATATAACCAAAGAAGGGAAAAGGATTATATGCGATTGGTATAATGTTGCCATAACCGATGCAAACGGGAAAGTAACGGGAGTAGCGTCCTTGGTTGATGACATTACGGAGCGTAAAAAAACAGAAAAAGAATTGAAAACCAGGAATAGAGAACTTCAAATTTTTTATGATGCTGCCGTCGGGAGAGAGTTGAAAGTTATCGAATTAAAGAAAGAAATAAATGAGTTGCTTGAAAAATCCGGTAGAAACCCTAAGTATGAATTACCTGTATAAGAATTGGATCTCTTCGTTTAGCGATAATTTTATTTGAGGAAAAAATAAAAAAATAAATATGAGTTTGAAATGAAAAGAAAAAACTTCGGTTCCAAAAACAATAAGAGTTCAAAATTATTACTTCAAATTCTTGTTATAGTTTCTCTTGGTGAAGCAATAATTATGACTCTACTTTATGTTTTGCCAATTGAAAGATCGTTGAAAATGATTGTTCTTGGCCCGATTATATTGGCTGTAATTATTACCCCGGCTTTATATTTCGTTGTTATTCACCCATTGAAAAATGAGATTAAAAAACGTATTCAAATGGGAAAAGAAATTAAAGAAAAATCTATAGAACTTGAAAAACATATCAAAAAAAGTGAAGAACAGAGAATTGCTGCTTTATCTATCTTATCCGATCTGAACGAAACTACAAAAGAATTGCGGGCTGAGATAGATGAACGCAAAAAAGCAGAGGAATCCCTAAAGACGACAAATGAATTTAATGAATCTCTTATAGAAACAATTCCTTACGGTTTGGATATTGTGGATTTAGAAGGAAATGTCTTATTTATGAACAGTTTGCTGAAAGATGCCGTCGGACAGGAAAAGCCAAAAGGGAAATGCTGGGAATTATATAAAGACGACGGGGAACAATGTATCGAATGTCCTTTAAGGGAAGAAATAAAATTGGGTCAAACAAATATTTGTGAAGTCCACAATGTATTAGGCGGCAGGGAGTATGAAGTAACGTACACGGTGATGAATTATAAAAATCAAAAAGCATTGCTTGAAATTTTTAAGGATGTAACAGAACAAAGGAGAGTTGAAAAAGCAATACAAGAAAGCGAAGAGCGGTATCGCTCTTTGTTTGAAGACAGT
>CAZAOG010000010.1:48434-49772 GCA_964486645.1 uncultured Ignavibacteriaceae bacterium
TGAAAAAGCAATACAAGAAAGCGAAGAGCGGTATCGCTCTTTGTTTGAAGACAGTCTTGCAGGTGTTTATTTATCATCTTTTGAGGGAGAATTACTGGACTGCAATGAAGCTTTCGTAAAAATGTTTGGATATTCTTCTAAAGAAGAACTTAAAAAAGTACCGACTTATCAATATTATGAGAACAAAAGTGAAAGAGAAATTTTCTTAGAAAAGGTAAAAGAAAAAGGTATCCTCATAAATTATGAAGAAAAATTGAAGAGAAAAGACGGCTCTTTTATATGGACGCTTCAGAATGTTCGTCTTATTAACAATAGATTACAAGGCACTATAGTAGATATATCGGCAGATATAGAATCCAGGAATGCGCTGATAGAAGCAAAAGAAAAAGCCGAGGAAGCGAATCGAATAAAATCGAACTTTCTTGCAAATATGTCGCACGAACTACGGACACCTATGGTGGGCATTATAGGATTTACGGAGATTTTGGAAGATGAGATTGATAAACCCGAATTAAAGGAATATGCATCGTTTATCCACGAAGCCGGCAACAGATTAATGGGGACATTAAACCTAATTTTAAACCTTACAAGAATTGAAGCCGATAAAATAAACGTTGAACTCTCAAAAATTGATATTATTCGGAACATAAGAAATACAATATCTATTTTTGATAAAACGGCTGATAAGAAAAATATATACTTAAAATTTCAAAGTGCCTTTGAGAAATTCGAGACGGAAACCGACGAAAGGATGTTTGAGCAAATAATAAGCAACTTGGTTAACAACGCGGTAAAATATACGGAGAAAGGCGGAGTAACTGTTTCGGTAAATAAAATTAAAAACGATTCCTGTTTAGAAATAAAAGTAAAAGATACGGGCATCGGTATTCCGAAGGACAAACAAAAAATAATTTGGGAGGAGTTCAGGCAGGTAAGCGAAGGAGCGAGCAGAGTTTATGAAGGTACCGGTTTGGGACTGACGATAGCAAATAATTTTGTTCATAAGCTTGACGGGGAAATTAAGTTGGAAAGTGAACCAAATAAAGGGTCAACCTTTACCGTACTGCTTCCTATTCGAGAGAAGTCGGTAACGGCAAAACCCAAAGAGCCGGCTTTTGATTTTGAAAAAACAAACGGCAGAGAAAAAACAAAAGAGACAGAAACAGAAAAAAGCTTAAAGACTCTGCTTTTTGTTGAAGATGATAAAATATCACGTGAAGTAGTAAAGAGTTTTTTAAGAGGGTTGTATCAAATTGATTTTGCATATAACGGAGAGGAAGGAATTGAAAAAGCCAAAAGCAAAAAATACGACGGAATTCTGATGGATATTCACCTGCA